>JAEMPV010000032.1:22126-63717 GCA_022759145.1 Caldisericum sp. | reverse complement strand
ACTCCACCTTTTCCTGCGGTTACAACAATTGACCTACCCATTTCTTCGTCTCCTTACAGGCTTTGCTTCTCTTTCATCCAAAGGAACTATAGAAACCTTTTTGTCTCCGTCGGTCTCGACTATGTAAGGCTTTCTGCTTTTTTCTGGAGTTTTTGCATCTATTTCCATCCCATTTACTACAAGGGCTTGTTGCTGGAATCCAAGGGAAACAACTCTTTTTCCTGCTGTAACCTCTCCTTTAATAACTCCGAATACATAAACACTCGATTTTGATTTAACAATTCCACCGGGATTCACATTACCCAAAATAATAATATCCCCATCGTATTCAACTTTCTGACCAGATCTTACCGTATGGTCAATAACAAAAGCACCTTCTTGCGGTTTCTCAGATACATTTCCAAAGACTTTTTCTCCTTCATTAATCCTGAAGGAAACATTTATTCCATTAAAAACTCCCTCCAAATCACTTATTTCAGCCTTGCTCAACTCACGACCTTGCGTATCAATCGATAAGAAGCCTTTGCTAAAGAAATTTCTTTCGCTTTCGATAAGAGACTTGATTCTATCAAGAACCTCAGTAAAAGGAGCATTAGGGTCAATTTTTAAAACCACATCTCCATTTATTCCCTTAAGACTTACAATATCTTTCATAGATTTCCTCCTTACATATTTTTACTCAAAAAAAATTTTTAAGCAAGTCTCTCATAAGAGGAGCAAGCGAGTGAGACGAAGGAAACTTTGAATACTCGAAAAATAAAAGACCTAATACAGAACTATCTTCTCTTGGTGCAAAAGATACAAGCCAGTGGTGCACATTGCCTTCCTTATCGCCAACTTCTGCACTTCCAGTTTTTGAACAAACCGAAACACCATTTACTCTCACTATCTTCATATCAGGCTTATTCGACAAACCTTCGAGTCCGTCTTTCACTGTGTTTAATGTATCAGGCTTAAATTTATATTCAACCCGAACTATCGGCTTATATTCAAGAATAACTTCACCCTTCGGAGAAATAATCTTTGAGAGGAAATGTGGGGTAAGCCCTACTCCGTTGTTTGCAATTAATTGATAAAATGTTGCAACCTCAAGAGGAGTTAATGATACAAATCCTTGCCCTATGGACATATTCGCCGTATCGCCTAAATACCACTGTTCGCCTACAACACTTTCTTTCCACTGAGGTGAAGGGATAATTCCTTTTATCTCAAAGGGTAAGTCGACATTTGTTAGTTCGGGTACTTTTAGAAGGTCTCCCATATTTTTTATGTTATCAGCACCAGTCATAAGACCAAGTTTATAGAAAAAGACATCACTTGAATTAGCAAGGGCCTCAGATGGTGTTTGTTTCCCAAACGCCCTTGGATATACCCAGTCTTTGAAATTCCTACCACCAATTGTTATATAAGCCCCGCAATCTATAACAGTATCTTTTGTAATAATTCCCTTTTCCAAAGCAGTTATGAGAGTTAGACTTTTAAAAGTTGAACCCGGTGGATATCTTGACTGTATTGCGCGGTTTATTAAGGCATTCTGTTCCAAAAGCGAATTATAGTCTTTTTCACTTATACCGTTAACAAATAAGTTAGGGTCAAATGTAGGATGAGATACCATTGCGATTATTCCGCCAGTTTTTGGGTTCATTGCTATAGCAACGCCTGTTTTATCACCTATAATGTTTTCAAGATTTTTTTGAATATTTATATCAATGTTTAAGTATATGTCATCTCCTGCGATTGGTTCCTCTTCGTAGAGCACGGACTCAATTCTTCCAAATGCATCGACAAGAACTTCTTTCTTTCCCTTTATACCTCTCAGGTATTTCTCATATTGCAGTTCAAGACCTTGCTTACCAATTCTATCATTTATATCGTAATACGGATCGCTTTTTATATCATCCATCGTAACTGGTCCAACATAACCTATGAAACATGCTCCAATTTCTTTAAATGGATAAAATCTCTTATAAGAAGTAATAACATTTATGCCTGGCAACCTATCGAGGGCTTCCTCGATTTGAATTCTCTCTTTTGTAGAGATATCTCTTTTAATCAAAACAGTTTCAAATGAAGGTAAGTTTGCTTTTTTAATTTTATCTTCTATTTCATTAACCGTCATACCAATGATAGAGGATAACAAAGCAAACTCTTCTTTAGGATTCTTTACATCTTCCATCACAACTGAAACATTATAAGAAGGAATATCCTCAGCAAGAACAACACCATTTCTATCAAGGATTCTTCCTCTCATCGGCTGAGTTATTAAAACCCTAATGCTTCTATATTGAGATAACTCGTTATAGTAATCACCTTTTATTACCTGTAAGTAGTAAGCCCTTCCGAAGAGTGTAAAAAATAGAATAAATATTAAAAGGTAAAGTATGAAATTAAACTCTAATTTTTTCCTGTTCATAGAAAACCTTCTTTACAAAAATCAAAAACGCAAATGAAAACAAATATGTAAGAAAAGAAAATTCAAATACATATTGAGGATTGTTGGTTGCTGGAATTAGCACAAAAAATTGTAAGGCAACTACTATTAAAACTTGTAAAAAATAAGGAATTTTAAAATGCGACGCTACACGATTAGAAATAATTACTCCCAAAGTAATGGGGAGTGCAAAAACTCCAATAAAACTACTGAAAAAAGCATCAATTAGCAAAAGATAGAGTATATAAATTGGTGAGTCTTCTAAAAGAAATATAGAAATAACGAAAGAAAGGGAAACTAAAAAATTGGTTTTAAAATTCGTAGCAACATCAAAAAGAAAAAAGAACACAAAAATAAGAGTAAAAATAAGTTTATTTTTTCCCATAAGATGTCACAACCAAAACATTCCTTATAGTGTAAAAATCTATCATTGGAAAAAGCGTTAACTCATTTTCAACAGAACTTACTTTGTTAATTGATACAACTTTTCCTACAACAATATCTGGTGGAAAAATACCACTTTCTTCGACTGTTACAAAAACGTCCGAAATTGTATCATTTACACCAGGGAACGGTCTTTTAACTGTCAAAGTTTCTCCGTTACCCTCTGCAATATCAATTCCACCACGAGCAACATTTTTGACTCCAACTTTAAAGTTAGGACTTGTTTCAAGAGTAACCTTAGACGAGTTTGCCGACACTTGAATGATTTTTCCTACAAGAAAGAGTGTATTTCCATCAATGGAATAAACAACAGGCATATCAACTTTAAGGTTAGAATCTTTTCCCTTGTCAATTATCATAAAATTTCCCACTTTACTGAACATAGTAACGCTACATCCAAGAGTCTCAAACTTAACTTTCGATTTTATTCCGAGTAGGTTTTTAAGTTCAACATTCTCATAATAATTTCCTAAAAGCATTTTTAATCTGCTCTCAAGAGTAGCAATGTAGTTTTTAAGATTTTCGTTTTCAGCAATAAGGGTTTTTCCATATCTAATGGAAAGTAAATAATCATTTAGAGAAGTGAAAGTTTGGTTTATAAAGTTTAAAACGGAAGAAACAGGTCTTAAAATAAGAAACTCATAGACAGACTTTATGGTAATACCATAACCTGCAAGACCTGCAATAAAAACCAAAAGTATAAGTGCTGTAATTGCATACAAAACAATCTTTTCACGAGGAGACTGCATCTTTGTAGAAGTCGAAATTCTCTATAACCTTTCCTGCTCCAAGCGCAACGGATGATAACGGATCCTCAGCAACTGTAAATAGGATACCCGTCCTATGAGCCAAAAATTTGTCAATATTCTTGAGCAAAGCACCACCACCTGAAAGCATTATACCTCTATCCATGATGTCAGATGAAAGTTCCGGAGGAGTAATTTCAAGGGTTGCCTTGACTACATTTAGTATCTCTTCAAGTATAGGCTGAAGCGCTTTTCTAATTTCCTCGGATGTCACTGAAATTGACTTTGGAAGACCATCAATAAGATCTCTTCCCCTTATCTCCATTTTTTCGTCCTTATCCAGAGGAAATGCACTTCCTATTTTCATCTTAATCTGCTCGGCAGTAACATCTCCTATGAGAATGCTATACTGCCTTCTTATATAGTTAATTATTGCTTCGTTCATCTCGTCGCCTGCAATACGGGTTGATTTCCCTACAACTATTCCCTTTAAGGAAATTACGGCAACCTCCGTTGTTCCGCCTCCAATATCGACTATCATAGAACCTCTTGCTTCCTCAATCGGAAGTCCTGAACCTATTGCTGCAGCAAGTGGCTCTGCAATAACATAGGCTTGCCTTGCACCAACATGCATTGCTGCATCTATAACCGCTTTTTTCTCTACAGGTGTTACTCCGCTTGGAACACCTATCAAAACAGTTGGTCTAAAAATCCCCCGTTTTCCACCCGCTTTGGATATAAAATAATCAAGAAGCGCTTCCGTTGTTTCGAAATCATTTATAACACCATCTTTTATTGGTCTCTTAACTTCAATCTCAAAAGGCGTTCTTCCAGCCATTGCTTTTGCTTCGTTTCCTACGGCAACTACTCTTTTGTTATGATCAAGAGCAATAATTGTAGGCTCTCTTAAAACAACGCCTTTTCCTCTAACATACACAACAGTATTCGCAGTTCCTAAGTCAATCGCAAGTTCTTTTGAAAATAGTCCCATATTACACCTCTTCCATTATTTTTAATATCTCGTTTACTTTTAAAATTGGAATTCCAATTATATTATCAACAGGTCCTTTAACTTCTTCAATAAAAATGGAGCCAAGCCCTTGAATTGCATATCCACCTGCCTTATCAAGCCCTTCTCCTGTTTCAATATAAGCCTTTACAATTCCAATATCAACATCTTTTCGAAATCTAACAAGAGAAATCACATAGTCAATTATACTTAATTCACCTTTTAAAGCAACAACACCAGTAATAACTTTGTGAACTTTACCTAATAAAGCCGTTATCATTTTATAATTGTCATCTTTGGTTTTTGGCTTTCCCAAAATTTTTCCATCAATTTCAACCACAGTATCCATCCCAATTACGGGAATAGACTCAGCAATTCCCAATGAGTAGGCTTTTAAATACGCATTATGAATTACTGTTTTTACAGGGTCGTTCTCAAAAACAATTTCCTCTACTTTTGCCTTTTTTACCTCAAAATCAAAACCAAACTTTTTAAGATATTCAATTCGCCGAGGCGAAGCGCTTGCGAGAATAAATTTCATGTTAGCGTAAAAAGCAAGATAAAAATAATTACTCCAATAACAGACCCTACATTCAACTTAATCTGCAAACCAAAAGAGAGGTCAATAAAAACAAGATTAACATTTAAATTTTGTATTCCCACATTTAAGCCATAATCAAATACTGGAAATACTTTTCCAATGAAAATGCCAAGTGCAGTTCCCAAAATTAGACCCACAGTCAAAAAAAGGATAAACCTTCCAAAAGCAAATTTTTTCATACTTTATTCAACCTATTATATACAGCCTGAGATAAAATTCCAATAATAAAACCCGAAACTCCCCCTATGGGAATAAGAAAGAAAAGATAATACAAAAACACAGCATTTCTTGTAACTGCAAACACAAAAAGTACCTGAGCAATATTATTTACAATACCTCCCAGTGCAGAAACTCCTACAATACTTATCTTTTTCTTAAATAGGTGGTAGACTACTGCCATAACAAGTGCTGCAGAAACTCCACCGAAGAAACTTGTGCCAAAGGAAATCCAAATAAACTGACCTCTAAAAATCTGCGCAATAATAGTTCTTAAGAGTGCAACCAAAACCCCGTAGAAACCATTGAAAAGTAAAATCGAAAGCACTGTAGAAAGATTTGCAAGACCAAGTTTTGCACCAGGCAAAAATAGTTGCGGTGGCTCTATGAGATTCAGAACTACACCAATGGAAATTAGGACAGATAAATATACAATCTTTTTCAGATGTGAATTAGTATGAAATTGAGTCGACACTCTCGTTTCCTCCTACAATAGATATTGTAATTCTATTTGGAAGACAGACTATTGTTTCTCCAACATTTGATATCCAACCCTGCTTAATGCAGAGTTTATCAGGACATGTTGAATCTAAAACATGAACTTTCCCATTATCTATTTCCACATACAAATAACCTTCTTTACTTTTTACCATTATTGTGCTTGGTTTTAAATTAGGAATAAGGGGAATTTTCTCATAAACCTTTCCATCAGCCATGATCACAACAAATTTTGTAGAGGTATTACTAATTCCTATTTCTTTTACTATAATTCCAACTAAAAGCGACAAAATTACGATAATCAAAATTATCTTGTCACCTGTTTTCAACTGAAACAACTCCCTTTAAATCATCCGTATAAAAAACATTCAATTCTTTATCGACTATAATACATGAGGCATTCAATCTTTTCGCTAACTCAAAAGCGCCGTCTTTCCCCTCAACAAACATCGCAGTTGAAAGGACATCGCCCACATAGCCAGTTTTCGTTATAGCGGTAGCTGAAACTATCTTATTTGCTGGAAATCCTGTTTTTGGGTCAAAAATATGGCAGTACCTCACGCCTTTATATTCAAAAAAACGCTCATAGTCACCAGAAGTTGCAACAAATGTTCCACTTTTTACTTTGACAGTTGCAATTATTCCATTTTCGCGTGGATGTTTTATGCCTATTGTAAAAATCTCATTATTATTCTTACTGTAAACAAAAACATTTCCTCCCATATTAATAACAGCTTTTGTCACATTATCGTTTTCAATAATATCTTTTACTTTGTCGAGTGCATAACCTTTAGCAATACCACCAAGGTCAATTGATTCACCTTTTTTCTTTAAAAAAACTTCATCTCCGCTTATTATAAGGTCGTTAATGTCAGTTAATTTAAGGGCCTCTTCGATTTCGCTTTTCTCTGGTACTCTGAAATCTCCACTTTTAAATCCCCACAATTTTAAAACTGGTGCAATCATTATGTTGAAATTTCCATCAGTTTTATCATACATATCTTTTGCCTTTGTTATTATATCAAGTGTTTCATATGAAACTTTCACAGGTTTTATGCCTGCATTGTTGTTTATAAGGGTTACTTCAGAATTTGGACTAAAATCGTCAAATAAAGCGCTCAACTTGTTTATTTCAAATTCAATATCCTTAACAGCCTTAAATCTGTTTATTCCCCAGACTTTAATATCAATGACAGTGTCCATGCTATAAATCTCAACAGAAGTATATGTGTTAGACAAATAAAAAAACAAAACTACCAAAAGAAAAAGAATTGAAAAAAGTGAAACAAGTTTTTTATTCGACAATTCCTAAATCCTCCCCGCAAAAATCGCACTTTCCATTATGTGTGTGGTTTTCTACAATGTCAAAACCAGATCTTCTGATAACTCTTCTTTTGCACTTTGGACAGTATGTATCTTCATAGGGATGCCCCGGGACATTTCCAATGTAAACAAAGTTAAGTCCTTCATTCATAGCCATTTCTCGAACAGTTTCAAGAGTTTCAACCGGTGTAGGATAAAGATATGCAAGGTCAAGGTAAGGATAAAATCTTGTTACATGCCAAGGGGTCTTTTTTCCAAGGTTGTCTCGTATCCAACGAGCAAGAGCCCTCAATTCATCTAATTTATCGTTGATTGTCGGGATTATGTTTGTTACAACTTCAATGTGCATATTCCATCGTTCTTTTGCGTAAATAACGCTCTCAAGAATTTTATGGAAATCAAAAATTGGTGTGATTTTGTTATATGTTTCCTGAGAAAACGCCTTTATATCAACCCTAAAGACATCAAGATAAGGACCAATTACATCAAGACCTTCTTTTGTTATAGATCCATTTGTTACATATACAGTGTATAAACCGCTCTTTTTTGCAAGTTGCGCTGTTTTGTAGGTATACTCAAACCAAATAGTAGGCTCGTTATAAGTCCAGGCAATTCCTTTTGCTTTGTAGCGAAGTGCTAAGTTAACTGCCTCCTCCGGGGGTATTTCTGAAGATATTAGAGAAAAGTCAAAATTCGGTTCTTTTATTCGTGAAATTTCGTAATTTTGACATCCTCTACAACGGAAGTTGCATCCCCATGTTCCAAAAGATAGCACCCCGCTTCCGGGATAATAATGGAATACTGGCTTTTTCTCTATGGGGTCTAACGCATACGAAGAAACATACGAATTTAAAAGGGTATAAAGTTTTCCTTCCTTATTAACTCTAACTTTGCAATTTCCCGCCTTACCTTCAGGAATTATACACCTGAAGTTGCATAAGTTACACTTTACCTTTTTCCCTTCAAGTGGTTCCCAGAGGAGGGCTTCTTCCATATTAAATCTCCCCTTTTATAAACCTATCTATAGATTTTGCTGCAAGCCTTCCTGCACCCATTGCTGTTATTACGGTTGCAGCGCCTGTAACGATATCTCCACCAGCAAAGACACCACGAACTGAAGTCTGTAAGTTCTCATCTACAAGAATTTCTCCGTGTTTTCCAATCTTTAGTCCCTCTGTTGTCTTTGCTATAATTGGGTTAGGTGTGGTTCCAATTGCAACTATTGCTTCATCTATGTCAAGCTTAAATTCGGAACCTTCGATGGGAATTGGCCTTCTCCTTCCAGAACTATCAGGTTCACCTAATTGCATTTTTATACACTCAACCTGCTTTACAAAACCCTTTTCATCACCTATATACCTTATGGGATTAGAGAGCAAAACAAACTCAATACCCTCTTCCTCGGCGTGAACTATTTCCTCTGCCCTTGCAGGCATTTCTTCCCTTGACCTTCTGTAGATTAAATATACATGCTCTGCCCCAAGCCTTAGAGCCGTCCTTGCAGCATCCATTGCAACGTTCCCACCGCCAATAACTGCTACATTCTTTGCCTTCTTAATAGGTGTATCAAATTCAGGGAATTTATAAGCCTTCATCAAGTTGACTCTTGTGAGAAATTCATTTGCTGAATAAATGCCACCAAGGTTTTCCCCAGGAATATGCATAAATTGAGGAAGACCTGCTCCACTCCCAATAAAGACAGCCTTAAAGCCGTCATCAAAAAGACCTTGAATAGTTCTTGTCCTTCCTACGAGGAAATCAAAAACAAATTTTACTCCCATATTTGAAAGCATTGAAATCTCTTCCTGGACAATTGCCTTCGGCAACCTAAATTCAGGAATGCCATACACCAGAACTCCACCAGCAACATGAAACGCCTCAAAAATTGTTACATCATAGCCCATCCTTGCAAGGTCTGCAGCACAAGACAAACCAGCAGGTCCAGAACCAACTATTGCAACCTTTATACCTTTGTCTTTTTCTTTCTTGGGCATAGTGACTTCACCTTTTCTTCTTTTTTCCAAGTCCAAATCAGCAACAAATCTTTCAAGTCTTCCAATGCCAACAGGATCTCCAATTTTACCCATAACACAAACTGCCTGACATTGTTCCTCTTGAGGGCATACCCTTCCAGTTACCGCAGGCAAAAGGTTTGATTCATGAATTATATCGATTGCAAGATCAAATTTTTCTTCCTTTATCGCTTTTATAAAGGCGGGAATATTTATATGAACAGGACACCCATCAACACAGGGATGCGTGGGGCATTGAAGACATCTTGAAGCCTCTAATACTGCTTCTTCTTTTGTATATCCAAGTGGAACCTCAAGAAAGTTATTTCTTCTCTCGTGAGGTTCTTGCTCTTTCATTGGAGTAAGTTTTTTGTTAACATTCATTTTACTTCCTCCTTCCACTTTTCAAAAGACAATTTTTCCTCTTCCTTATAGATATTGAGCCTTTTCATAAGTTCATCAAAGTCAACAAGGTGCGCATCAAAATCGGGTCCGTCTGAGCAAGTGAATTTAGTTTCTCCACCTACCGTTACCCTGCATGCACCACACATACCCATTCCACATACCATAAGCGAGTTCAAACTTGCGATGGTTTTTATGTTATATGGTCGAGTCATATCAGCAACTGCCTTCATCATTATTGCAGGTCCTATTGTAAAAACTCTTTCAATACCTTTCTCCTGTTCAAGTACTCTTTTGAGAACATCAGTAACAAAACCCTTTTCTCCGTAACTTCCGTCGTTTGTTGCAATAAGGAGTTTGTCTGAAACAGATCTCATCCTCTCTTCCCAGAAAACATAATCCTTAGACCTGTAGCCAATGATAGCAATAACCTCATTCCCCTTACTTTTAAGTTTTCGTGAGATTGGGTATATAGGAGCAATTCCTATTCCGCCACCTACCACGACAACTTTTCCAAAACTTTCAATTTCTGTAGGATTACCCAATGGACCAAAAACATCGGCAAGTTCTTCACTTTCATTTTTCGTCCCAAGAAGATGGGTTGTTTTCCCAATCTTCTGAAAAACTATGGTGACCGTCCCCTTAGATCGATCAAAATCGGCAATAGTTAAGGGAATGCGTTCACCCTTTTCGTAAACACGGATAACGACAAACTGTCCAGGTTCAGCGGTCTTTGATACATTTGGTGCTGCAAGTTCCATAAGGACCATCTCAGGTCCTAAAATTTCTTTTCTTAAGATTTTAAACATGCTACCTCCTTCCCCATCATTAAATTTGCATTTCTAAATATTTCAAAAAAGTTTTTACAAACTCTTTCATAAACTAAATCCTTTTCTAAGCCGCTTAAGTTAGCAAAAAACTCATACAAAATCCTTACATTTTGCGGTCTATTTTTCGTTCCTCTTAAGGGAACTGGTGCCAAATACGGCGAATCTGTTTCCAAGAGGAGTCTATCTAAAGGCACAAATTTTGCCGCCTCTCTTAAATCATTCCTCTTATTAAAGGTAACCATACCAGAAAAAGAAACATAAAACCCTTTATCTAAAACTTTTTTTAATTCCTCAATACCGTAATCAAAGGAATGGAACACCCCAACAAAATAACCCACACTGTCTAATATTGAGAGGGTGTCGAAAAATGAATCCCTCGAGTGTATCACAATAGGCAAATTTAACTCTTTTGCAAGTTCAATCTGTCGAATGAACCCTTTTATCTGGGATTCCTTCGAAGTTAGATCCCTGAAGTAATCAAGCCCAATTTCACCCAGTGCAATTATTTTTTCCCTTCGTAGCAAACTTTTCAATTCTCCATAAGTTTCATCATTTAACTTATCGACATCATATGGATGAAAACCAATTGTTGCAAAAGCATTCCTATAATTTCCTGCAATTTCTACACTTTCATATGCGCTTTTAAGGTCATATGCAACAACATTAATTAATAAGTTCTTGTCTTCTAATATTTCCTTTAACTCTTCCTCACTATAATATTCCTTAAATGTATGCGCATGCGAGTCAATTATCATCAACTTATTTTTGCTCCTTCTTCTATGTCCTTATCCACAGTAAGAAGAGAAAGTTTCTCTTTGTTAGGCGTCGATGCTGCAAGAAGCATACCCTGTGATGTAATACCCATAAGTTTTCTTTCTTCAAGGTTTGCTATAATAACTATCTTTTTTCCTATTAATTCTTCTTCGGAATAAAACTTCCCGATACCTGCAACAATTGTTCTTTCTTCATTTCCCAAGGTAACTTTTAATTCTATTAGTTTGTCTGAATTTTTTACACGCGATGCTTTTAAGATTCTTGCAACACGCAAATCAAGTTTTGCAAAGTCTTCGTATTTTACCTTTGAAACTTCAACGACATTTTCAGTCTCGAGAGAAACTTCTTTAACTTTATCAAGTTCAATCCTCTCCTTTTCTAAACGAGGGAAAATTGGCTCAAGTAATTTTAATATACTCTTTTTAACAAGCGGAGAGGAGTATTCTTTGAGGGACTTTTCATCAACACCAAATTCATCAAGCACAAAAGAAGTTACATTTGGCATAAAAGGCTGCAAAAGAACTGTTGTATAAGCAATTCCTTCAATAAGAGTCTTTAAAACAACATCAAGTTTATCGCCTTCTTTAACGAGTTTCCAGGGCTCCTTTACCTGGATGTAATTATTTAAATACGATATTATCTCAAACACTCTGTCCAAAGCAAAGGATAAACCATACCGATCCATTTGTTCTTTATAATCTTTAAACTTTTCATTTGCAAAAGCGACAAATTCGTAATCAACATCTACTTTTGGAACTTCAAGGTTTCTATACTTAGAAAGCATATTAAGAGTTCTATTAATCAAATTTCCATAATCGTTTGCAAGATCCGAATTATATCTTCTAAAGAAGGATTCCATCCTGAAATCGCCATCTAAACCAAAGATTGCCTCTCTCGATAAATAATATCTTAGGACATCAACACTCTTTTCAAAAGTGATATGAGCAAGTTTAGAGAAATTTTCAGCAAATTCAACAGGGTCAACAACATTTCCAAGAGACTTAGACATCTTCATCCCTTCCAGGTTCCAGAAACCGTGAGCAAAAATCTTTTTTGGTAAAGGTAATCCAACGCTCATTAACATTGCAGGCCACACAATTCCATGGAATCTTGTTATATCCTTTCCAATGAGATGCAAGTCAGCAGGCCAATACTTATTAAACATTTCCTTGTTATCATGATACCCTACCGCCGTAACATAATTTATTAAAGCATCAAACCACACATAAATCGTGTGATCCTCGTCAAAAGGAACATGTATTCCAAATTTAAAAGATTTTCTTGTAACAGAAATATCCTGAAGTCCGCCCTTTAAAATATTTAGAAGTTCATTATATCTTGACTCTGGTTCAATAAATGTGGGGTTTTTAAGATAGAAGTCAAGCAAAGCATCCCTGTATTTGCTTAATCTGAAAAAGTAGTTGTCCTCAGAAAGTCTTTGAACTTCGCCACCGCAGTGGGGACATTTTCCGTCAACAAGTTCGGAGTCTTTTAAAAATGTCTCATCTCTAACACAATACCATCCTTCGTATGTACTTAAATATATGTCTCCATTCTCATACATTTTTACAAAGAAGTCCTTAACAACTTCCATATGGTCGGGATCACTTGTCCTGATGAATCTTGAATAGGATATGTTAAACCTATCAAAAATACTTTTCCATGTGTTAGCCTGCATATCCACAAATTTTTGAGGGTCAATACCTAATTCCTTTGCCTTTGCTTCAATTTTCTGGGAATGTTCATCGGTTCCAGTGGAAAAAAAGACATCGAAGTTTGATAATCTTTTGTACCTTGCAATAATATCTGCTGCAATTGCTTCTGAAACAGACCCTATGTGTGGCTTTGAATTAACATAGTAAATAGCAGTTGTAATATAAAACTTTTCCATAGAACCACTCCTTACTTAAGATTTTCTATCTGTTGAATTGCATTCGACATTTCAAATTTAATCATACCAAGATTACTAACATTGCTTGCAAATACAACTAATAAGTCACCACTTTTAAGACCTGTGAAGATTATTCTTCCAACACTTCCATCAACAAAAGAATCAACAAATTTTCCCATTTTTGTAGAGTCAAGTAAATCGTTCAAATATCCCTTTAACGATGCAAGAGTATATGCTAATTCAATTGGAGGATTATCAAGGCTTGAATTAACAAATAGAAGATTCCCTTCTGAATCAATAAGGTAAACACCCAAAACACCCGGTAAGTTTTTAAGTTTAGAGAGAATTTTTTCCATTATTTCATCATCTCCTCTATCTTTGGCAAGAACTTCTTGAATTCAATTCTTACTCTACCAAGGTTGATAGGTTCTCTTGCAATTAAAAAAAGGTAACAATCATAAATTAATGGGACACCAAAAACACCGTAGGAGTCTGTTAGCACAAAAAACTCTTTAGCCTTTCCTAAAGAAAGATTTTTTATGGATCTTTCGATAATTGAAAAAATCGAAGAAATTTCAGCGCTTGCAAGCGCAGCTTCGACGTTTTCTTTTGCATACATTGCAACAGGCAACCCATCTTTACCTGTTATGCCAACAAAAATTGACTCGTTAACTTCTTCACCTAAAGCCCTAATAATACTTTCAAGATTATCCATTTTTTACCTCCAATTCAATAAATTATATCAAAAATTTATTTAAAATCCTATTATTTTGGTATAATAGAAATATGAAAGGTAAAACACTTGCAAATTTTATTGTAAAAGTTATTGAGGACAAAAAAGGCGAAGATATTAAGATTATTGATGTAAAAAAACTCACCATCATAACCGACTATTTTGTTATTTGCACAGGAAGCGTAAGCGAGCACTGTGATGCCATTTCTAACGAGGTCGAGGAAAAACTTAAGAAGAAAAAAGTTATACCAATTTCTGTTGATAAAGGAGCCGACTCAACATGGATTGCGATGGATTATGGAAGCGTTATTGTCCACATAATGACCGAAGAAAAACGAAGGTTCTATGATCTTGAAAGAATCTGGGAAGAAGTTAGCCCTAAGATCGCCTCTAATAGAAAGTCAAAATCTTGACAAAAATCCATAGATTAATATAATACTTCGGAAGTAATAATTTATAGGAGGTTTTATGGACGAGTTATTTGCGGTTCACGAAGTTAAAAAAGAGACTCTGGATATAAATGAAATTTATGACCTTGCAATCATAGGCGGTGGACCTGCAGGGCTAACTGCTGCAATTTATGCAGGAAGATTTCGACTAAAATCGGTTTTATTTGAAAAAGTGGCAGTTGGCGGACAGATAGCGGTAAGCGAATGGGTAGAAAATTACCCAGGCTTCCCTGAGGGAATTTCCGGATCAGATCTTGTAAATCTTTTCAAGAAACAAGCTGAAAGATTTGGCACAAACATCGTGCTAACAGATGTAAGATCTATTGAAAAAATTGACGACCTTTTCTATCTTGAAACCGAATATGGAAAATTGAGGGCATGGACTGTCATTTTAGCAACTGGCGCAGAGCCTGTTAAATTACCTGTCCCGGAAGAAGAAAAATTTAGAGGCAGAGGTATTTCGTATTGCGCAACATGTGATGCTGCGTTTTTCAAAAGTAAAACTGTTGCAGTGATTGGTGGTGGCGATACGGCAATACATGATGCTTTAACCCTATCGAAATTTGCGGAAAAGGTAATCGTTGTACATAGAAGAAAAGAATTAAGAGCAACAAAGATTCTGCAGGAAGCGGCTTTCTCGAATCCCAAAATTACATTTGAACTCGAATATATACCGGTGCATGTGCTCGGTGATAAGAAAGTAGAAGGTCTCGAAATTGAAAATGTTGTTACCAAAGAACACAAAGTGTTAAAAGTTGATGGAGTTTTTGTTGCTATTGGAGAAAAACCAAATTCTGAACTCGTGAAAGGGCTTGTCGACCTCGACGAGAGAGGTTTTGTAATTACAAATATGAAAATGGAAACATCTGTCCCTGGGCTATATGCAGTAGGTGATGTTAGAAATACACCGTTAAGGCAAGTTGTAACTGCTTGTGGCGATGCAGCAATTGCAGCAGCCGAAGCAGATAAATATATCAAAAATTTATAATAAGAGGTGAAGAATGGAAAGATTATTAAAAGAAAAAGATGTAGAGTACATTAAGGACTTGTTTGAAAAGAATTTAAAAGATGAAGTAACATTAACTTTATTCCTCGAAACAAATGGGCCTAATGTTACAAAATTTAACGAGCAGTATTTACCTTACACTGAAGAAATCGTTAAGGAAGTTGCAGAGTTGTCCCCTAAGATTAAGATGAATATCTACAGAGATGACCCGGAAAAAGAAAAAGAATATGGAGTTAAAGCAATTTCTGCTCTATTCATCGAAGGGCAAAAGACAAATAAGAACATAGTTTACTACGGCATCCCATCAGGGCATGAGTTTTCATCACTGCTTGAGGACATTATTGATGTATCAAAGGGCGAGACGGAACTTCCTATCGATATCAAAGAAAAAGTTAGGAAAATTACAAGTAAAGTAGAGATACTTGTTTTTGTAACCCCAACTTGCCCATACTGCCCAAGAGCAGTGAGAACAGCACATCAGTTTGCCCTTGAAAATCCTAACATAGTAGGAGCAATGATCGAAGCAAATGAATTTCCAGATTGGTCAAACCAGTACAATGTTTACGCTGTGCCTAAGGTAGTGATAAATGAAGGAAAAGCAGAATTCGAGGGAGCCCTTCCTGAAGATGCATTTCTGCAGTCAGTTTACGAAGCCCTTGGCATTAAATTAGTTTAGAAAAATAGATGTTAAAGTTTTAAAGCCCCCTTACGGGGGCTTTTTTAAATTGTAATTCAATAAATGTTAACTTATATGAGAAGCGAAAGGATTGCTTTTTGTATATGAAGTCTATTTTCAGCCTGGTCAAATACAACAGAATGAGGACCATCAAGCACTTCGTCAGTAATTTCTTCCCCACGATGAGCAGGCAGACAGTGCATAACGATGGCATCCTCTTTTGCATATTTTAGAATGTCTGAATTAATCTGGAATGGTTTCATAATCTGGACTCTCTTATCATGCTCTGCTTCCTGTCCCATTGAAGCCCAAACATCTGTATAAAGGACATCAGCATCTTTTGCTGCTTCTTTGGGGTCATTGACGATTTCAATCTTTGATCCCGACTTTTTTGCGAAGTTAAGAGCCATTTCCACAACTTCTTTCATAGGCTCAAACCCTTTGGGAGTTCCAACAGAAACATCAAGTCCAAGGATACTACCACCAATAAGAAGAGAATTTGCAACATTATTTCCATCGCCAAGATAAGCAAGTTTTACACCCTGTAATCTCCCTTTTTTCTCTTTTATCGTAAGAAAGTCACCTAATGCCTGGCAAGGATGTGAAAAGTCGGAAAGTGCATTGATTACAGGAACACCTGAAAACTGTGCAAGTTCTTCAAGTGTTTTTTGAGCAAAAACTCGTGCAACAATTCCCTGAACCATTCTTCCCATAACTTTTGCTGTATCAGGAACTGTCTCTCCTCTTACTAGTTGCAAATTTGAAGTCTCAAGAATAAGAGGGAATGCCCCAAGTTCGTGTATGGCAACAGCAAAAGAAATTCTCGTTCTTGTAGAAGGCTTTTCAAACAAGACCGCAACAGTTTTCCCATCAAGCAATTTCTCATTCTTACCTGCGTAATGCTCAACTTTTAGTTTTTCGCCTTGAAATATAAACTCTTCAAGTTCTTCTTTTGTAAAATCTTTTAAGCACAATAAAGATCTTCCTTTGAGGTTGGTTGCCATATTAACCTCCAAACTTTTGTGTTAAGATATCTTTTAAGTCAGGTTTTCCTATTTCCTGAAGTTCATATCTAACTCTTACAGCGGGCTTATTCAACTTAATAACTCTTCTAAGATCAATTGGAGTACCAATTACTACAACATCTGCAGGTATAGAATTTATAGTCTCCTCGAGTTCTCTAATCTGGGTTTCACTGTATCCCATAGCAGGGAGCACATCTTTTGTTTGTCTATACTTCTCATAAGTTGCCTTTATAGATCCAACCGCATAAGGAACGGGAGATATAATTTCACTTGCACCAAGTTTTCTTGCGGCAATATAGCCAGCACCATAACTCATTTCTCCATGAGTTAATGTTGGACCATCTTCAACAACAACAACTTTCTTTCCACGAACTATCTCTCCATTTTCCACATAAACAGGTGATGCTGCATCTACAATAATGGCATTTGGATTTACTTCTCTTGCGTGGTTTCTTACTAATTCAATTGATTCAAAATCCGCTGTATCTTCCTTGTTGATTACAATAACATCCGCACTTCTAAAGTTAGTCTCGCCAGGGTGGTATGTAAGTTCGTGTCCTGCCCTCAACGGGTCAGCAACAACAATTCTAAGATCTGATTTATAGAACGGGAAATCGTTATTTCCACCGTCCCACACGATAACATCGGCTTCTTTCTCTGCTTCTCTTAATATCTTTTCGTAGTCTACCCCTGCGTAGATTACCGCACCGAGATCAATATGAGGCTCATATTCTTCACGCTCCTCAATTGTGCATTTGTATTTGTCAAGATCCTCATATGTTGCAAATCTTTGAACTGCTTGCTCTACAAGATTGCCATATGGCATAGGGTGTCTAATTGAAACAACACGTTTGCCCATTTCACGAAGAATTTTAACTACTTTTCTTGTGGTCTGGCTTTTTCCTGAGCCCGTACGAACAGCGCATACTGAAACAACAGGTTTAGTGGATTTGACCATAGTTGCATCTGGTCCCATTAGCCAGAAATCTGCTCCATTTGCAAGAGCAATTGAAGCCTTATGCATGACATATTCGTGTGGCACATCACTGTATGCAAACACGACTCTTTGAACTCCAAAATCCCTTATGAGTTTTGGTAATTCTGATTCTGGATAGATTGGAATACCGTTCGGATAAAGCGAACCTGCAAGTTCTTTTGGATAAACTCTTCCCTCAATGTTAGGGATTTGAGTTGCGGTAAAGGCGACTACTTCATACTCAGGTCTTTCTCTAAAAAATACATTGAAATTGTGGAAGTCTCTTCCGGCTGCTCCCATGATAATTACTTTTACCCTTTCCATAATACACCCCTTTCCATAAAATTATCTAAATTACTAATTTTGCCTTTTATTATACAACAATTCTTCAAATTTCATCTTAATTTCTTTTGTCTGTTCTTTGGGTTAAGGAATGCAAGAATTAGTGAAATAAACGGCCATAATAAACTTAATGCACCTTCAACATACATACTTTTCGAAATATAAAAATACCCAAAAACAATAAATATAATCCAGCGAAATTTGTTTATCTGCCAAAGTATATAAGAGATTTTTAGATTTATGAACTTGCCACTTACAAAACCCCAAAGAACATTTAATATATAGACTGCCACTAACAGAATATACCACTTAACAAAGTACATTAAAGGTGGAACAAGGATTTCCGTTATGTAGATAGGAAGGTTTGCCCATTCTCCGCTTCGACCATCAATGTATGCTTTATTTTCACTTTTCGTATGCTTTTCGACTTCCCACATTTTTCACCTCAGAATTTTATGTTGTATACAAGTAAGAACGCAAGTATTTGCAAAATGTATTTGCTTACAACTTCAGGAGGTGTAGTATCTATTTCAATTTCTATCGTCTGTGTTAATTCTCTTACTGCTTCAACAATACGCCCTGCAATTACCTCTGAGACTGGTTTAGAGAAAGCCTTCTCTTTTCTAATTCTATTGAATGCAACGGAATAAATTGCATTTTCGTCCTTAAAATTCTTAAGGAAAATATCTTCTAATAGTTCAAGAGAAACTTGTGCTATATCGTTTTTCTCTTGCTCCGGCATAGGTGGAAGACTTGCAAGTGATTGACTCAAAAATTGCCTTATAGCAAGAGATATTTTTTGGACATCTGTAACATTTTGTAGCGTTTGTCTCAGGGGTTCAACAAGAGAGTATGCCTTGTAAACAATGAAAGTTATATAACCAAGGTAACTATCAACATTCAGTAGCCTCTTAATCTGCTCCATAGAGACAACTCTTATTGCTCTCTCAATGCCACTTTGTCCTAAGATTCTTAGCATCTCTTTGGTAATAACATACATCATATCAAATAAGTCATAACTTTCGCCAAAACCAACATATAGATTTAGTAGTTTTGCATCATCCCTTGAGATAACCTGACCATGATTTTGGAAGTTCCATACAAGTGCATGTGCTGTTTGTGATGCAAGGATTGCCCTTTCCCTTTCAGGTTTATCCTTGAACATGTATCGGTAAAGAAAGTTATAAGCATACTGTTCACCAGTAGTAAGGGCTCTATAGCACATATTAACAACTGTTGGATTTATCTGTTGAACAATTGGAACAAGATAGCTCATAGCTGTGTTCATCGCTATATCAACTGCATCTTCTCGTTTTATTGGGACTGCCTGTGCAATATCTTGTGCCATTTTCAAGGCAAGAGGAAAGAAATCGGTAACGAATTTGCCATATAACTGCATAAAGGGATAGTAGCCTTCAAGAGCTGAGATATGAAGGTTTTCAATCAGAGGATGCTCCATTTGCATATCAAGTGGACCTATTTCTGATTGAGGGCCCATTATTATTTCATCGGACGCAAGAGTCATAAGGGTTGCTGCTGACTTTGCAAAAAGAGGGACAACCGCTTTTAATTTTTTACACTTGGATCTTACTATATTCATCATCTGGTAGGCAGGATGCGGATAACCACCGTTAGAGAGTATCACCATATCAATTCTCGTTTCTTCGGGAGGAGTAGTTATTTTATTGAGTTGGTCAATTAGGTCAAAAACATCGTCTCTATCAACAGGAGCTCTTTCGTTGTAAACAAGAAACAATATGTATCTTGTTTCTTTTTGTTCCTTTGGTGATGTGGGAGGAATCGGCGTGTGTAAAGGAAGATTCTCTTTAGTTTCCTCTTCGCTTGTTTCTTTTTCCTCTTCTGGGTTTCCCTGGTTTTGGTTTTCAACATTAGTTTCTTCATTTTTCTTTTCTTCTTCGTCCATATTAACCTCCCAATTTTTATTGATTTTACAAATAATTATACTGATTTAAACAAATTTTTACAAATTTTTAACTTTTCTTAACAAAAATTGTAAAGTGCAACTATTTTTGTGGTATAATAAAAAAGGGAGGGCAATATGAAAATAAGAGAAGCAGCAGTTGCAGGAGCATTCTACCCTGAAGACAGGGAAGAGTTGAAAAGTATGATAAGAAGATTTGTTGAAAGTGCTCCTTTGGAAGATTTAAACGACTTAAAAGCGCTTATTGCTCCACATGCAGGCTATATATACTCCGGACCTATAGCAGGCTACAGTTACAAGCAACTTATGAACATAGAGCACCTCAAAAATGTAAAAGTAATAATCATTGCGCCTTCTCATTATGCTTATTTTCATGGTGCTTCCGTGGGATTATTCGATGCGTATAAAACTCCTCTTGGATTTATAAATGTATCCAGGGATGCCCAGAAACTATTGCAACTTGAAGAATTTCACTTTATACTCGATGCACACTTAGAAGAGCACAGTATAGAGGTTCATCTTCCTTTCTTGCAATATACCCTTCCGCATTTCGAAATCGTTCCAATCCTATATAGCGAAATATCAGAGGAATCCCTCCTAAAAGGTATCTTGTCTATATTTGATGACTCATCAATTCTTATCGTGAGTACCGACCTAAGCCACTATTATCCTTATGAAGTTGCAATTAAAAAAGATGCTCATTGCATCAAAGCGGTTGAGCAACTAAACAAAAAAAGCCTTTTGTATTGTGAAGCATGCGGCAAAACAGGAATTGCTACAGTGATTGATTTTGCAAAGGTAATGAACCTAAAAAGCAAGGTTCTAAAATACGCAACAAGCGGAGATACAGCTGGTCCAAAGTCGCAGGTTGTTGGTTATCTTTCAGCCGTATTTTATGGAGGAAATGCATGAACGAAAATGATAAAATCGTTCTACTTAAACTTTCAAGGAAGACTATCGAAACCTATTTAAAAGAGCACAAAAAGATAAAGGTAACAAAAGAAGAATTCCCG
This sequence comes from Caldisericum sp., assembly GCA_022759145.1. NCBI lineage: Bacteria > Pseudomonadati > Caldisericota > Caldisericia > Caldisericales > Caldisericaceae > Caldisericum > Caldisericum sp. The sequence goes on along the minus strand of JAEMPV010000032.1, from coordinate 42,378 downwards.
CAAAAAGAATTCTGGGAAGAAAGAGGAACTTTCGTAACCCTTACTGAAAATGGTGTATTAAGAGGGTGTATTGGTACAATATATCCTGTAAGACCTCTTATTTTAGATGTTATAGAAAATTCTATTAATGCTGCTTTTAGGGATCCGCGATTTTACCCACTCGAAGAAAGCGAACTTCCATACATTGACATTGAGATTTCAATACTTTCCGTTCCAGAAAAAATATACTTCAAAGATACAAAAGAATTATTCGAAAAAGTAGTTCCTTTTAAACACGGAGTGATCATAAGAAAAGGCTTTTATCAGGCAACATTCTTGCCCCAGGTTTGGGAAGAACTTCCAAACCATGTAGACTTTTTTACTCATCTCTGCTTGAAAGCAGGATTGGACGGCAATTGCTTTAAGGACAAAAACTTAGAAGTTGAAGTATACACCGTAGAAGCTTTTTCAGAAAAAGAGATGGGCTTGAGATAACTCAAGCCCATTAAATTTATCTGTAGGTGTCCGGGTCTTCAAATACCAAACCCAGTAAAGTAATTATTGCCATAGGGATAATTCCAAAGGTAATAACAGAACTTGTGTAACCTTTGGTTAATGAACCAATAATAGGGAAGATAGTACCGCCAATATTTGCAAAGATAAGGATTATCGCACTTCCAATTCCTGCATTCTTTATTCCAACTGAACTAAAAGCGCTTGGTAAATGTAGTCCTAATGGATAAATAGGGAAAAGCGCTATTCCAAGAATCATTGAAACAAGCAAAAGTAGCGCATATTCATTAACAAAGATACTTGTAAACAGCATTAAAATTACAATAAGTGGCAATATAATGAAAAACGGTTTAACTTTTTTTATCCTATGGCTTAGATCAGGGATAGTCATTGCCCCAGTTAGACAACCAATAAGAATGAAGGCATTAATAAAAGAAGCTTTCGTAGGATCAATTCCTTTGAAGGCAACATTTAGCTTAGGATACCAACCTGCGAGCCATTTGAAGACTCCAATATCAAATAAGGCAATTAAAGATAAAACTATAAGCGATTTGTTGGAAAAAACAATTTTAAAACCTTCGGTTATAGGAAGCCTTTCACTAACTATTCCGTCGGGGAGAGAATCGTCCCAATCCCTTATAACAAAAATATAAACTACTGCAACAGTTAAAGAGACAATCCCCGTTATTAAAAGAGCATTTGACAAACCGACACTATTCACAAGAGGATAAGAAATGAAAAACGCAAGTATCTGTCCTAAAGTCAGAAAAGCAGTAAAATAGGCGGTAATCCTTGCAGCCTTGTCCTTTGAAAATAGTCTATAAGTTAAAGGAGACCATGAAGTAAAAGCAAAAACAGAGCTCAATGCAAAACCCAAATTCGCTAAGAACATATAGGTAAAATTAAACGAAAACGCTGCTCTTAACAAGGTAAAAATACCTAAAAGTAGTGCAGCAATAGTTGTTGATTTTTTAGGACTTAAATCTGCATAACCACCAGCAAAATAGGAAAAAAGCACAAGCATAAATGGAACCGAAGATAGAAGCATCTCAGAAAAAACAGGCCTAACACCCATTTGTTCTTCAATTACCTTTTTTAGAATAGGAGACCACATAAACCAGTTAAAACCAATAAGAAGAGTAATTAAACCAAACAACACAAAAATTAGGTAACTTTTTGTACCCAGATCACTTCTTTTACTTTGCATGTTTTACCTCCATATTATTAAATTTTGTTAATACAGCCTCTGCCCTCTTGACAAAGAGTTCAAATTCATTATACTTACATCCAAGTAAGTACAGATATTCGCCACCGAATACCTGATACCTACCTCCTTTCTTATTCATGCCAGGGAAGGTGCCCCCATCGCCTTCCCATTTTTTATTTGTATTGAGACTTGTAGAATTCATAATAGAGACCTTTCCTCTGTAAAAGTTCTTCGTGCGTTCCTTCTTCAACTATTCTCCCTTTATTTAAAACATATATCCTGTTAACATGCTTTATGGTTGAAAGTCTGTGTGCAATTATTATAGAAGTTCTTCCCTCCATAAGTATTCTGGTACCTTTCTCGATAAGTTCTTCTGTATGAGAGTCTATAGAAGAGGTTGCTTCATCAAGAATTAAAATTCTTGGATTGTGTATCAATGCTCTTGCAAAAGAAATTAGCTGTCTTTCACCTAAAGATATATTCTTTCCTTCGGTTGAGAGTTCCGTATTTAAACCGTTAGGTAATCTTTCAATATAGTCATAAATACCAAGAGTCTTACATACATTTTCAACATCCTCAAGCGGAAATTCATCTCCTAAGGTTATATTATCAAGAACTGTCCCTTTAAAGATAAAAACATTCTGCAAAACCATACCAAGATACTTTCTAAAGTGGCTCTTACAAGCAATTCTTAAATCAAATCCATCGATTAAAACATCCCCCTTTGTGGGTTCGTAAAATCCAAAAATAAGGTTTGCAATTGTAGTTTTACCTGCTCCAGTAAATCCAACAATTGCAATACTCTCCCCCTTCTTTGCATCTATATTAACACCTTTAAGAACATCACTATCCTCTTCGTAAGCAAAGTAAACATCTTTTAGAGCAAGGTTCCCCTGGACTTCAAATTTATTCCCATCTTCATAATTTTCTTCAAGTGAATTTGATTTTAAAAATTCATCAATCTTCACCATCGAAGAAATAGCATTCTGGAGAATGGAAAATTTATCAGAAAGATCTCCAAGAGGTCCATAAAGATACGAAAGGTAGCTTGAAAATGAAATTATTGTTCCGATTGTTCCCATACCTTTAATTGTTAAAATGCCACCAACAAGAACAAGCAAGAAAATTGATATATAAGACGAAATATTGACAGTTTGTCTTAAAACGACGTTTGTAACCTGCGATTTATAGAAATTGTCCCTGAAGTCACTTGAAAATTTTTTGAACTTATCAATTACAATCTTTTCCATATCGAAAATCTGAACTACATGAATGCCTGTAAGAACCTCTTGCATATGAATGTTCATTTTTGTAAGCGCATCTCTTACCTTCTCATATATTTTTTCAACACGGTTACCAAGGTAAAGTGAAAAGATAACTGCTATAGGAAGTGGCAAAAGGACAATTAAGCCAAGTTTTGGGTTTATGTATATAAGAAAGCCTATTGCAAGCAGAATAAAAAATAGATCAGCAAAAAGAGAGACAAGACCTGCATTCAAGAGGTCGTTCATATTTTCTACATCGTTAGTAATGCGTGTTATTATCTTTCCTGACGGCTCTTTTGAGAAAGATTCTATCTTAAATCTTGAAACTGTGTAGAATAAATCTAATCTTATATCCTGCATTATTCTTTGCCCCGCGTAATTTCCAACATATATCTGGATCAACTTGAAAACAATATTTAGTAGAACAGCGACTGCAACAAGAATAAGAAAGTTTTTGATATTCGTAAAATTCTTTGTAGCAATCAGCGTATCTATTACATTCTTAATAAGATATGGAATTAAGGCAGAAGTAAGGGAGGCAATAATCATTGCAATGAATGTTACCAAAAGCAATAACTTATATTTAAGGAAATAAGGAATAAATCTCTTAATAGATTCCCTTCTCATAAGTTCTCCTCAAGAAGCTGCTTCCTATACAAATGATAGAAATAGCCTTCTTTTGCGACAAGGTCATTAAAGGTTCCTTCCTCAATAATCGTTCCGTCAACAAGCACATAAATTTTATTAGCAATCAAAAGAGAACTCAAACGCTCAGAAATCATGATAACAGTAAGACCACTCTTTAAAAAGTGCTCTTCGAGATTCTTGATAATGCAACTTTCTGTTTTGAAGTCAACACTTGCAAGTGCATCATCGAGAACTAAGAAAGGGCGTCTTGCAAGAAGCGCTCTTGCTATTGCAATCCTTTGCCTTTCTCCACCTGAAAGAGTGATGCCCTGCTCGCCAACTACTGTTTCAAACTTGTCTTTAAATGACATAATATCATCGTAAACACATGCGACTTTTGCAACATATTCAACTTCTTCTCTTGTTGCATTTGGATTTCCAACTTTTATATTGTTTAGAATTGTATCCGAGAAAAGAAAACCTTCCTGTGGAACATAAGCAAAAAGGTTTTTAATACTTTCAAAGGCTATATCGTTAATATCATTTGAATCGAAAAATACACTCCCTTTTGGTGCATCAATAATCTTCAATAACAAATTTATAAGTGTAGTTTTCCCGGAACCAGGGTTTCCAGTTAAGCCAATTACATCACCTTTATTAATTGTTAAATTAATTCCCTTTAAGATATCGATATTCCCATCATACGAAAACCTAAGATTTTTTACTTCGATTCTGTCAACCGTATCTAAAACAATACCTTGAGTCTCCTTCGGTATACTAATTATTTCTTCTATCCTTGATAAAGATGCAGTCGCTCTTTGGTAAAGTGCAATAGAAAATCCAACCGCCATCATTGGCCAGGTAAGAGTTTCAATATACTGGAAAAACGCAGCAATAGTACCCATCCCTACAACACCTTTTATATAAAGTAGCCCACCATAGAATATAAGGACAAAATTCGCTAAGTTTATTAAGAAGTTTACAATTGGATCAAAAAAACCGTCAAGTTTTACAAGTTTTAAATTCTCTTTAAGGTATTCTTCGTTAACTCCTCTGAACAATTGGGTAAAATATCTTTCTTTAACAAAAGCCTTGATAACTCTTATACCCTGGACAAGTTCCCTTACTCTTACGCTCATATCAGCAAATATCATATTTATTCGTCTATATAATTTATGGATTTTGGTACCAAAATTGAGGGCGAGGGGAAATAAAAACAGAAGAGGAATGCTTACTGCAAGTGTTAATTTTAAATTCATTTTTACCATAAAGACAAAGGTAGTTAACCCAAGAACAAAAATATCGATTATTGCAAGAAAACCCATAATGAGGAACATTCTTACTGCCTGAGTGTCATTTGTAACTCTCGACATTAAATCCCCAATTTCAAACTTTTCAAGCGTCTTCCTCTTGAAGAAAACAAAACTCTCAAATATCCTGTTCTTTAATTCGTAGTCAAATCTTAGAACTGCTGCCCTCAATAAACTCTGATATAAAAATCTCAAAACCACTATTCCGATAGAAAAAATTACTATATAAATTGCATACTTTATAAGTCCATTTATATTCCTTTTAGAAATGCTATCAATTGCAAAACGTGTAAATTGGGGTAAATAAACCTGTGCAATATCAACAGTTACAAGTAAGCTAACGACTGCAATATATCTTAAAAATTCTCTTTTGAAATACTCTTTAAGGGTTTTCATAATTTACAATTCTTTTCGATGCAACCTTCCCAAAGCCCAATTCGTTAACAGTTGCAAATACTATAAGCGAGAAAAGCAGATTGAATAGTGCCTGATTTCTTAAAAATGGGATTCCTGCAATCATACATGTAATGTACCCTGAAATGTTTTTTGGATAAAAGTTGAACATGAAAAACACAAGGCTATTCGTAATAAAATAAAAAACAAGCGTGCCAGTAAGTTCCATCGTAATCACATTATAAAATTTCTTACCTCTTAAAACATACTGAGTAACAATTACCAAAATCCAACCAACAAGGACAATTGCCTCCCATCTTGGATCAAAGGGCACCTTTAAAAAAACATTTAAAAGAATGTCTGAGATAAGAATAAGAAAAGGAATTAAAAGAAGATTTATCTTCTTATCTGAAGAGAGTATTGTAAAAGCAATAAGACTTGAAAAAAACTCGGCATTTGGTAACTTCAATGGAATAAGCCTGTAAAAGATAGAGACTAAAGCAAAAAGAACAAAAACTGCCATTTTAAGGTTCCTTTTCATAATTCCTCCTATACAATTTTAAGTAACTTAAGTATTCCCAAGGCAATTCTTACCTCTAAATGACTCGATTTTGAGAATCTTTCAAATACTTTTTTATAAGATAAGTACCCAGTTTCATTCTGCGCTTCTAAAATAAATTCAAGTATATGAGGTTTAAAAACAACTCTCTTTAAAAGAGGAAGCATTGGATAAAATGCACTCGAAAGAATACCTGCATATTTAAATTCATCAAAGATTGAATTATTAAGTTTTTCTATATAGTCAGTAAAAGAAATATTTCCTTTATCAAAGCTTTCCTTAATGGATTCTGCAAGAATTTTCGAGGAAAGGATCGAATGATAAATGCCTGCTGCACTAAATGGATCAACAATTGATGCAGCCTCTCCAACAAGAACAACTCTTCCTTTTGCAATATTCTCATCTCTATCCCAAAGAGAAATAGGATAGACTTTTGTTGGTGCTCTTGTCTTATCAACAAAATTTGAAAAACCTTTTCTATAATACCTTTTAAGGGCACCTGCTCCAACTGAAGTTACATCTTTTTTGTCAAATTTCCATCCGTAGCCTAATGCAAAATTTCCCAGGAAAACATTCAAACTGCTTTCGTGGTCTTTTTTAGGGATTTCTTTTTCTTCCGCGATGATAATTTTGGTTTTTTTATTGAGCCCCGAAAGGATAGATACAAGCCCTCCAATACCATCTGCACCGACCAGAATTTTTCCAGAATAGGCATTTTTGTCAGTTCTTACAAAGACACCACTCTTATCTTCCTCAAAAGAAATAAATTTCTCTTGATACTTAACATTTACCCCTTTTCTAAGGTGCTCATCAAATTGGCTTCGCATAACGCCAAAGGCAAAGGGTTCTTTTAATTCGGTCTCTGCTGCAATTTCACCTTTATAAAATACCCTGAAAGTCTTGTAAGAAACATAATCAAAGTTTTTATCGACACTCTCAGGGAGAATATCAAAAATTCCTTTAGGGAGCCCACCAGCACAAACTTTATCTCTAAAAGGTACTCCTTTTTCTAAAACAACCGAATTAATACCATAACTACCCAAAAAATGGGCAAGAGTTGAACCTGCAGGACCTCCACCAACAATAATAACATCGTAGTTTTCCATACTTTTCTGGCGGAGAGGGTGGGATTTGAACCCACGAGAAGGTTACCCTTCTACCTGATTTCGAGTCAGGCGCTTTCAACCGCTCAGCCACCTCTCCAAGGGATATTATATAAAAAGATACTTTTTTATCAAATTGGTTTATAATATTTTTATGATTTACGACCTACCTAACACAAAAATAGAATTTAGAGAAGAGGAATACAAAGCGAATAAGGACTACCAAATCATTAAAATCACTTCTCCGAGTTTAATTAAATCAGGATACAAAGAAAACGATATTAACATTGGATATCTATTCCTTCCGTCGAAAAGTAACTTCGACAGGGTTGTTATATTATTGCATGGAATGGGGAAAAGAAATGTAAAACACCTCGAATATTTTGGCGTTAGATTCGCAAAAGTTGGAATACCGCTTTTAATGCCTATATTGCCCTTCCACTATGAAAGAAGGGTTAAAGGGATAAAAGACGGAGAAAAATTTTTAACAGACGACATTGAAGAGTCCATAAGGGATTATAGACAGGCAATTTTAGATATAAGGGCACTTATGAACCATCTTGAGAAAAATGGATTTGGTGAAAAGGGCTTTACTTTGATGGGTTTTAGCTTTGGGGGAATAATAGGAACAATTTTAATGGGAGTAGACAAAAGGATTAGAAATGGAATGCTTGTAGTAACCGGCGGCAATCACGAGTACATTGTTTGGAAAAGCCTTGCAACAAGGCTAATAAGAAAGAAGTACGAAACCGAGACAACTTACGAAAGTTACGGCTGCACATACGAAAAGTGTAAAGAAATACATAAAGATTTTCCAGATATCCTCAGGTTAATTAAGAATACTGAAGATATTGAAAAAATTGAGTTTAAAAAGAGGTGCTTCCTTTTTGACCCTCTTACTTTTGCGCCTCTTATAAGGGGAAGAAAAGTAGTTCTTTTCCGTGCAATTTTTGATGAGATTTTTCCAAAGGAGTCAACCATTGCACTTAGAGATGCAATAGGCACTGCAAAGTTGGTAAATCTTATAAGCGACCATTATTTGATAATACTGTATAGGAGGTTATTATTCAACTTTGCTTATAATTTGGTGATGGAGGATTAAATGAAAATTTATGGTCTTCTTGATACTAATGAATTAAGAATATCTGATAAGAAAGAAGTAAGCTTTGAAAACTACAGAATTTTTTCTTACAGGGTTTCAGAATTAGGGGCAGACGGTATTGTCGTAAGAGGATCCAAATCCGAGGAAGAAACAAAGTTTTTTGAAAATCTTAAACGCGAGTTAGACATCCCATTATTTGAAGTTGAAAATTTTAAAGATGTTTTAAGTTTAGATGAATTTCTTAAAGGAAAAAGGGGCAGTACTTTAATTATAGAAGATTCGAAAATTTTAGAGCATTTTGATGGAAGAAAAGAGTTCATACCGATTTATACAGCACTTATTGCATATAAAGCAAAAAAAGAGGGCTTTGAAACCCTCATCGCAAAAGATGTTGAAGCAGTAAAAACATCTTTAAGACTCGAATAGTTTCTTTATAGATTTCTTAAACGGCGGGAAGATGACTCCCTTATCCGTAATAATTGCAGTTATTAGTTCGTGTGGCGTTACATCAAAAGAAAAGTTATAAACCTCAACACCCTCAGGTGCAATTCTTTTACCCATACAATGCGTAACTTCATCGGGACTTCTTTCTTCAATGGGGATTTCTTTTCCGCTAACTATTGAAGGGTCAATTGTTGAAATAGGTGCTGCAACATAAAAAGGAATCTTATGATAGTATGCAAGAACTGCAAGCATATATGTCCCTACTTTATTTGCCGTGTCGCCATTTGAAGCAATTCTATCAGCACCTGTAACAATTCCAGAAACAAGCCCTTTTTGCATAAGGAATGCGGCCATATTATCAGTTATAAGTTTAAAAGGTATATTTGCTTCCTTTAATTCAAATGCAGTAAGCCTTGCTCCTTGAAGATAAGGGCGTGTTTCAAGAGCAATAACTTTAATATCTTTGTACTTTTCAAATGATCTCTTAATAACGGCAAAGGCAGTCCCGTATTTTACTGTTGCAAGTTCACCAGTATTACAAATTGTCATTATTGTATCGCCTTCTGAAAAAAGTTCCGACCCAAATTCACCAATTCTGAAATTTCTTTCAGCATCTTCCTGTTCAATGAGTTTCGCTTCTTTTAGAACAATTTCCTTAAGTTCCTCAACACTCTTGTCCTTGTTTTCGAGAATTTTATCAAGAACTCTTTTAGTCGCCCACGCAAGGTTAACTGCCGTTGGTCTTGCACTATCAAGATAAGATTTCAACTGTTTTGCTTTTTCAATAAAGGCATTGCTATCCCCCGAAAAATCTCTTAAACCAAGGTACATACCGTACGCGGCAGCAACACCAATTGCAGGTGCGCCTCTTATTTTCATCTTATTTATCGCTTCCCACACATCGGTCTCGTTTGTGCACTCAACATCAATAATATCAAAGGGGAGATACCTTTGGTCTAAGATGTGGAGAACTTTTCCGTCAAAGTAAAGGGAGCGAACTTCCATTGATTATATCTTGTACTTATTAAGGCAATCAGAGCACACTCTTAATACTTTTATTTCTCCGTTTATCATCACTTTTGCCTTATGTAGATTAGGCAAGAATCTTCTCTTTGTTTTTCTGTTAGAGTGACTAACCCTATTTCCAGTAATAGGGCCCTTACCACATATTTCGCATTTCTGTGCCATATCTTACCTCCAAAAAGTAAAATTATTTTTCAAAAATACCTATATATTTTATAGATTTTGATAATATTTGCAAGTAGGTAGGCGCTTTTCCAAAAATTTTAAAAAATTATCAAATATGCTATAATTTATAAAACATTTGGAGGTAAAAAATGGCTAAGATAATAATAAGCGAAAATGCAATTAAAAAGATTGCAGCATACGCAACTATAGAGTGCTATGGTGTTGTTGGTCTTGCACCTAAAACTTTCTATGACCAGATACTAAAAGTACTAAAAATTGAAGAATATGAATCCGGCGTTGATGTTGATATACTGGATAACAACAGCGTAAAAATAACTCTTTATGTAGTTGTCCAGGGTGGCACGAATGTTTTAGAAATCGCAAATACAATAATTTCCCAGGTTAGTTATAAAGTTAAACAACTTACACATATTAAAGATGTAGATGTCGATGTAGTAATAAAAGGAATTAAAGGAGAAGAATGATGGAATATCTTGAACTTAAAGACCTCGATACATTCTTTAGAGGGGCTTTACAATATCTTGGAGAGAAAAGAGAGGAAGTAAATAAACTAAATGTCTTCCCGGTTCCTGACGGTGACACTGGAACAAATATGTATTTAACTTTAAAGACAGCAATAGAAAATGTCGATAAGAAAAATCCCAAAAATATAAGAGATTTTGGCAAAGCACTCTGCGAAGGCGCTCTAATCGGCGGTAGAGGTAATTCCGGTGTAATCGTATCACAGATTCTAAAAGGTTTTTTTGAGCCAATAGACAATGTTGATAAGATTGATGGTGTTCTTTTATCACGTGCACTTCAAAATGCAACAAAGGTTGCATACCAGGCAGTAATAAAACCAGTTGAAGGAACAATCCTTACAATTATAAGAACAATGGCTCAGGCATCAATCGAATATTCAAATAAGAGCGATTTACTTTCTCTACTTTCTTACATTATAGACGAAGGTAAAAGAACGCTAAAAAGAACACCAGAAATGCTACCTGTATTGAAAGAGGCAGGGGTTATAGACTCCGGTGGTCAGGGATTAATTTACATTTTTGAAGGCGGATACAAGGCATTAAAAGGTGAACTCACGAAGGCAAAAGAAGTGGAGGAATTAATAACCGAAGCTCATATGGAAGGCGAGTCTCTTGAATACAAGTTTGATACGGTTCTTTTGTGCTATTTTGGAGATTACCCAAGGGACTTAATAAGAAAAGACCTCGAGCAATTTGGTGATAGCATTGTAGTTGCAGATGCAGAGGATTTAACAAAGATTCATATACACTCAAATGAACCCTACAAGGTCATTGCATATGCTCTTGATAAGGGAGAGATTAAAGAAGCTCATATCGAAAACATGCAAATTCAAACAGATGCATTCACAAAGAAAGAACAAGAGGCACCTAAAAAAGTTGAAAGCAGGTTTGAATTTTCCATCGTATCAATAGCACAAGGAGATGGATTCAAGAAACTATTTGAAAGCCTCGGTGTTGAGAAGGTTGTTGAAGGTGGTCAGACAATGAACCCTTCAATTCAGGATATACTCAACGCAGTTAATGAATGCTCAAAGAACACTGTCTTTATATTACCAAATAACCCAAATGTAATCCTCGCCGCACAAGAAGCAAAGAAATTATCACAGGACAAAAGAGTTGAAATAATACCGACCAAGAACCCTGCACAGGCAGTCCCGGTTATACTTTCGTTCAACTCTGAAAGTACAATAGAGGAAAACCTTGAAGAAGCAAAATCGGTATTAGAAAGAATTCATGTTGTAGAAATAACATACTCTGTAAGAGATACAAGTTTTAACGGTATTAAGATAAAGGAAAACGATGTTATCGGGTTCTTTGACGATAATCTTATTGCAACAGGAGAAACCCCAGAAGAAACTTTCATTAAACTGCTACAGGAAGTAAAAGATAAGATTAGCAATGCGGAATTTGTTTCAATCTATTATGGAAAGGATACTAATGAGAGCAATGCAAGGGAGTTATTGACAAAATTGCAGAACGACTTTCCAAATTTGGAGTTCGACCTTGTTTATGGCGGACAACCTTTTTATTATTACTTAGCATCTATTGAATAGGGAGGAAAAAATGGAAGAATTAAACAAATTTTTTGAGCCTTTTAAATCAAAGTACGCACCAGATTTTGCGATAATAACAGGAACCGGTCTTGGAAGTATGCTTGAAAAAGCAGAAATTTATGAAAGAATTCCCTACAAAGAAATACCAAACTTTCCTGTTTCAACAGTTTTAGGACACGCTTCAGAACTTGTATTCGGAAAATTAGGGAAACATAATGTGATATTTTTTAACGGTAGGTTCCACTACTACGAAGGCTATTCAATGAAAGAAGTAACGATGACTGTGAGAGCATCTAATGCTCTTTCAATAAAAAATCTAATCGTTTCGAATGCGTCTGGTGCTGTTAATCCAACACTAAAAGCAGGAGATCTAATGCTTATAAGAGACCATGTAAACTTTATATTTGCAGATAACCCGTTAAGAGGAGAAAAAGGAAACGAAAAGTTTGTTAATATGACAAATGTTTATGATGAAGACTACAGAAGAATTATCAAGTCTATTGCTTACAAACATAATATCCCAATAAAAGAAGGAGTTTACTGTGCAGTGATGGGACCAAGTTTTGAAACAATAGCAGAACTATTGCTTATGGAAAGACTTGGAATTGATGCAGTCGGAATGTCAACGGTCCCAGAGGTAATACTTGCAAGATACTACGGAATGAAGGTTGTTGGACTTTCATGCATAACTGATAACGCCTTTGCAGAAGGAGAAGTTCAGCACGAGAAAGTTGTTCAAATTGCAAAGGAATGCGGTGAGAAAATCTCCCTTGTTTTGAGTGAGTTTCTTGAGGAGGTTTAAATGAGTATCGTAGAAATTATAGAAAAGAAAAAATACGGAAAACCTCTCCAGGATTCGGAAATAAAAGAAATTGTAATGGGCTATGTCGAAGGGACAGTGCCAGATTACCAAATGGCTGCATTCCTTATGGCAGTGTGGTTTAGAGGAATGTCTGATAGAGAACTTTCAACATTAACTGATGTAATGATTCATAGTGGAAAAACTATAGATCTTTCAAGAATTAACGGCATAAAAGTTGACAAACATAGTTCTGGTGGAGTAGCAGATACAGTGACAATACCCCTTGTACCAATTGTTGCATCTTTGGGTGTACCTGTTGCCAAGATGTCTGGAAGAGGATTGGGACATACGGGTGGAACTATTGACAAACTTGAGTCAATCCCAGGATTCAGGGTTGAAATACCAATTGAAGAGTTCATTGCCATTGTAAACAGAGTTGGCGGTGCAATTATTTCGCAAAGTTCTGAACTTGTTCCTGCGGATAAAAAAATCTACGCTCTTAGAGATGTAACAGGAACTGTAGATAGCATTCCTCTTATTGCCTCAAGTATAATGAGCAAAAAAATCGCATCTGGAACTGATGCTATAGTACTTGATGTAAAAGTCGGGAATGGGGCATTTATGGAAAATCTTGAGGATGCATTGAAACTTGCAGAAGCAATGGTAAGAATTGGAAACTCTCTTGGAAGAGAAACAGTTGCTTATATAACAGATATGAACGAGCCCCTTGGTGATGCAATTGGAAATTCGATTGAAGTTGAGGAAGCAATCAATATTTTAAAAGGAAAGGGAAGTAAAAGACTTTTTGAAGTAATTGAAACTCTTGGAAGCGAAATGTTACGGCTCGGGGGACGTGTTTCTGATATAGAATCTGGCAAAAAGCTCATAAGAGAAGCTATTGAAAGCGGAAAAGCGCTTTTGAAACTTGCCGAGATAATCGAAGCACAGGGCGGAAACAAGGATGTAATTAACAACTATTCGCTTCTTCCACAGGCGAAATTTAGAAAACCTTTAATAGCTCAAAAATCAGGCTATATATCAAAAATCGATACAAAAGGCATTGGAAGACTTGCACAATTTTTAGGTGCAGGAAGAGAAAAGAAAGAGGACACTATTGATTTATCTTGCGGTATTATATTTCCAATGAAAATCGGTGACAAAATCGAAACTGGGCAAGAAATCGGAACAATTCTTGCAAACAATGAGGCTAAATTAGAAGAAGCAATTAAAAGATTTAACATGCTTTTTGAAGTGGAGGAAACACCCGTAGAGACGCCACCTTTAATCTACTATAGGGTTTCAAGAGAAGGGGTGCATAAACTCTTCTAAATGAGCAATAACACAGTAATTTTAACTCACGCAGGAGCGGACTTTGACGCTATAGCATCTGTATTTGCTTGCTCAAAACTTTATCCAGGCTCAGTTGTCATTCACCCAGGCTCAACCGACATAAATGCACAAAAGATAATTTCTCTATTCTCACCAATTCTTAACTTCAAAAAGATGAGAGATCTTCCAAAAGATTTTTTTGAGAATATTTCAAGGATAGTTATTGTTGATACAAGACTTAAAAATAGAATAGGAAATGGCGTAGAACTATTGGAGAAAAAGAATGCACAAATTGTAGTTATAGATCATCACCCAGGAGAGACAGACATAGAAAACGCAATTGTTGTAGGTAAAAATGTCGGTGCAAACACAACAATTCTTGTTAATCTATTAAGGCTTAAGAAAGTCCGCCTTACTCCAATAGAAGCAACAATTCTCGCTCTTGGCATTTATGAAGACACAGGCTCATTATCGTTTGCTTCTGTTACAAGCGAGGACTTTAAAGCTCTTGAGTTTCTGTTCTCATTTGGTGTTGATATGAAACTTGTCCATAGATTTACATCCCCATTCCTTCAGGAAGAACAAGTTGGACTGTTGAAAACACTTCTTGAAAAATTAAAGGAATACAACGTGAACGGCAACAAAATTGGCATTACCTACGCAGAAATTGAAAAATATGTCCCAGGGGTTTCTATACTTGCACACAAAATCCTTGAAATGGTTGATCTCGATGTAATATTCGTTCTCGTTAAAATAGGGAATACAGTTCATATAATTGGAAGAAGCGTAGGTGAATCGTTCAACTTAAGTGAAGTTGCAGAATCTTTGAACGGTGGCGGGCATCCCACTGCAATTTCTGCAACAATGGATGGAGAATCTATCGAAAGTGTTTCAAAGAAAATACTTGAAATTGTTAATTCCTCAAACTTTTATTCTCTTAAGGCAAAAGACATAATGAGTTCTCCTGTAAAAACTATCCCATCAAGTACGACTGTTAAAGAAGCTTTTGAAATTATGGTTAAGATGGGTTTTTCCGGACTTCCAATTGAGGAAAACGGAAAAGTCATAGGGATTATAGAAAAAAAGAATATTGAAAAAGCGTTTCTCTTTGGTAAAAAGAATAGTTCAGTAAAACAATTCTATTCGCCAAGGATCGTTACTGTTGAAGCATTCGCAAACCTAAGAGAAATTGAAGATAAAATGGTAAATGAAGATGTGGGAAGAGTCCTTGTAGAACATAACGGGAAAATAGTTGGGATAATCTCCCGAAGCGACTTACTTAAGGCATACAAATTCGAAGACATGATGAGAGAAATTCCAAGATCTATCACAAAAACACATATTCCCGACAGAAAATACATTGCAAAAGTTATTGCAAATGCAACAAGCAAAGAAACATTTAAACTGTTAAAAGAATTTGGAAAAATTGGAAGTAGTCTTAATCTTGAAATATACCTTGTAGGCGGCGCAATAAGAGATGCACTACTTGGAAAGAAAATTGTAGACTTCGACTTTGTAACAACGGAGGCAATCGCACTGGGAAACGAATTAAGAAAAAGATTTGACGGAATTATTGATATATTTGAAGAAACAGAGACAGTACATTTCGTATATAACAATATGAATTTTGATTTTGTTACAGCAAGAAGAGAATATTATGTTGAGAATTCACTTGTTCCGATTGTGGAAAAAGCAACATTAAAAGAGGACCTTGCAAGAAGGGATTTTACAATAAACGCAATGGCGGTAGACCTTAGAGAAAAAACCTTTGGAACACTTTACGATTACTTCAATGGATACGAAGACTTGTTAAAGGGAATTATACGAGTGCTTAAACCATTTTCCTTTATAGAGGACCCCTCGAGAATTTTTAGAGCAATAAAATATACGGTCGAACTTGGTTTTAAGCTTTCAAAAGAGACAGAAGCGCTTCTCAAAAAGGCAGTCGAAATTGGAGCACTTTTCTCAAGTAGATCGCAAAGAGTTCAAGAGGAACTGAAGGAACTTCTAACAAAAAACGAAATAGATACGGTTCTGCAACTTTTCGGGAATTATGGAATTACAAAAGAGTTATTTAGGATTAACAATATCCCAAAAGCAACTGTGAACGCAATCAAGTCTTTTTACAAACACGAGTTTGACACGACAAAGAGGCTAAAAGCAATTCTTTTTCTTATATTCCTTCCGAAAGGAAAAATTAACGAAGAGGAAATCAATCGTATTTTTGGCATTAAGAAGAACGATATTCTAAAAATGAATGAGGCTATATCTATTTTAAAAGGCTTGAATAAGGCAATCAAAACTGAAGACAAAGCAAACCTTGTTGTAAGACTTAATAGAATCGAGCAAATTTATATTGAGGCGTATTACTTTAAAGCAAAAGGAATAGCTAAGAAATTCCTGAAAGAGTATTTAAGAAGCCTGAGATTCATAAGAAACGAACTTAAAGGTGAGGACCTTAAGAAACTTGGCTTAAAGGAAGGACCACAATACAGAAAGATTTTTGATACATTAACTTCCTTGAGAATAAAAGGAGAAATCAAAGACAAAAATGACGAAATAAAATATCTTTTAGCGCATAAGGGAGAGTTTGAATGGAATTAGATAAAAGAATTAAAAAGGTTGTAGATAATGTAGAGAAAGTTATTTTCGGTAAAAGGGAAACAATACTTCTTTCACTAACCCCACTAATAGCCGAAGGGCACCTCATTTATGTAGATATACCTGGTGTTGGAAAAACAACACTTGCAGAATCGATAGCAAGATCTATTGATGTTTTAACTTCGAGAATTCAATTCACAGCGGATCTACTTCCAACTGATATTACGGGTGTAACGGTTTATAACAAGGAAACAAATACTTTTGAGTTTAGAAAAGGACCAATATTTGCAAATATAGTAATTGGCGATGAAATAAACAGGGCTCCCCCAAAGACCCAATCTGCACTTCTTGAAGGTATGAGCGAAAGAACAGTTTCAGTTGACAACAAAAGGTATGAACTTCCAAATCCCTTTATGGTTATCGCAACGGAAAACCCGGTTGAATTTGCTGGCACCTATCCACTCCCTGAAAGTGAACTTGATAGGTTTATGATATCTCTTGAAGTAGGATACCCAGAAAGCAGTTACGAACTTGAGATACTCCAAAAGGGAAAGAAGCTTGAAGCAAAAGATTTAAATCCTGTGCTTACCATTAACGAACTCAAGGAAATAATAGAGGAAGCAAAAAATGTGTTAATAGAAGAGAGCGTTCTAAATTACCTCTATGAAATTGTTAAAAAGACAAGAACCTCAAAATACATAAGGCTTGGATTAAGCACAAGAGGCGCAATAGATTTTGTTAAGGCGGTAAAAGCTTTTGCAAAAATAAGCGGAAGAAATTTTGTAATACCAGAGGATGTTAAAAAACTTGCAAAGCCCGTTCTTAAACACAGGTTAATTTTCAAGGAATACGAAGAAAAACTTAAGGATGAAATTATTGAAACCATCATTTACGAGACGCAAGTTCCCATATAGTAAGATATCAATAACCAAGCAAGGCATCCTTTATATTCTTATTCTTGTTATTATTGGCTTTGCTTCATTTAATTCTGGGAACAATATGATATACCTTATCTTTGCTATATCCCTTTCTATATTTGGAGCATCTTCATATCTTGCGGTAAAGAATCTCAATGGTATTGATGTAAAAGTCGATATGCCAAAAGAAATATATACAAAAAAGGATACATTTTTTATGGTTGCAGTATCAAGTTTAGATAAAACAAAAAAATTTCTCCTTGATATAGAACTCTTAGGACACAAGATTCATTTTGATGCAGTAAAAGAAGAAGAGAAAAAGAGTATAAGACTAAACTTTAAAAAAAGAGGTCGATACGAAATCAAAAATGTAAAAGTTTCATCAAGTTATCCTTTTGGATTTTTCATTCGCACTAAAGAAAAGACATTTAACGAAAAATTCTATGTCTTTCCTGAAGTGGTGGAAATAAGAATTAAAAACAGAGCATTAAGCGGCGTTAACGCTTCAAAGGAAAGTAATGATGGAGATTTTTATTCAATAGATAAGTATAAGGATGGTTTAGATGCAAGAAGGATTTCGTGGAAAATTTCTGCAAAGTTGGGAGACCTTCACATAATTAATGTTGCTAACGCATCAGAGGGAAATTTAGTGGTGGTATTCAATAACTCGTCTACGCTATATTCTTCTCAAAACTTTGAAGTTGCTATCAAAAAAATCGCTTCTCTTGTTTACAAGTTTTATCATGAAGGTGTTAAATTCGAGTTCATGAGCCCCAAACTGAACATAGAGTGCATTAATTATGAAAATTACCTCAAGATTATGAAGTGTTTGGCGGAAGTAAAATTAGAAAACATAGAACCAATCAAAGTGGAAAAAGGGATAACAGATGAAGATATCGAATTTGCCTAAGTTAAATGGATTGAACTTATTTTTTGTTCTTTTTTCTTTAACATCAATAGGCTTTGTTGCGCTTATAAATCCAGCATTTTTATCTCTTATGCTTTTACCAATTCTTGCAATTATTTTAAAAGAGACAAAAGTCGCAAATAGTTTTAAAAAGGGATTCGAAGTTTTCCCTCTCTTCGTGTTTTTATTACTCCTTGCGCTTAGAGTAGACCTTTTTATACTTATTTCAGCTCTACTTATTTCTTCTATGAGCGCAAAATTTGTGGTTTCAAAAGAGCCTTCTGACTATTTTGAAATCTTTATCGTAGGTTTAATGCTTTCTCTTCTTTCTTCAATAGGAACAATTTCGTTTTTATTCGGAATAAACGCAATGCTCTTTCTTATTTCTTCTTTCTTCTTCCTTGTTGAGACTCAGTTTAAAGAAAAATTGGCTTTAGGCAAAACAATCCCGCACAAAAAAGACATTTCGATATTTATTACTATATCTTTTATGTTAACACTTGTTCTCTTTTATTCGCTCCCTCGTTTTACTCTTGGAGTAGTCCATGGCAATCCAATCACTGCAAGGGCAACAACGAACTTTTCGACGGATGTCTCGATTGATGCAAATCCAGTGAGCCTGGATTACACAATTGTAATGAGGGTGGAAAAAGAAAAAGGGAATACTCCTTTATACATCTCTGGATTAAGGTACTCAACATTCTTAAATGGCAAGTGGTACAAAAGTGAGCAGAAAGAAAAAATTTATCCAGATATTTTAGGTAACTTTCTCGATAATAGTGGAAAAAAGGCAACAATATACCTTGAGCCAAACAACACAGATGTGATTTTTAAAGTGGATTATTCAACCGGTTTATTTGGCAACTTTAGATACATTTACAGAGATAATCTCGATAACCTTTATTTTGATGCTCCATTTTTCAAAACTATTAAATACGATACATTTTTCGAAAACTCTCCTTCTAAAACATTTTTAAATCACAATGATCTTTTAAAATTTCTTGACCTAAGAGGAATTAATCCAGAAATTGTAAATTTAGGAAAAGAAATAACAAAAGGAAAAACATCCCCAAACGATAAAATAAATGCTATCTTAAACTACCTCAGAAATAATAACGAATATTCTCTTACGCCAACTTCAGAGAATATTGACGATTTTATACTTAATCATAAGAGTGGATATTGTGAACATTTTGCAACAGCCTTTGTAATCCTTGCAAGGACTTCAAATATTCCTTCACGCCTTGTATCTGGTTTTGTTACAACCGAGTGGAACAATAACTTGAAATACTATATCGTAAGAGCAAAAGATGCGCATACCTGGGCAGAAGTTTATATTAATGACACCTGGGTAAGGGTTGACCCGACTCCTCCTAGCGAAGTAAATACAAGCAAATTTAGTTTGTTTGTTGATACCATAAGGATGTTCTGGTATAGAAACTTTGTAACATATAGTAGCGAGAGCCAGACACAGTTATTTGAAAAATTCTCGCAAGGCTTTACAAATTTTGGAAACGCTGCATTTAACTTCTTCAAAGCACTTCAAAGGAATAATATTTATGTTCTCCTTATTTGTATTTTATTAATTGGTATTTTTATTTTCAAAAACATGGAAACTAAAAGTGTAGATTACCTTGCAAGAAAAATCGTTAGCCTCATTGGCAATGATAAAAATGAAAATGAAACGATTTTAGAGTTTGCAAGAAGAAAAAGCAAAGAAAGCACATTAAAGGAAATTATTGAATTATATTACGAATATAGATACGCAAAAAAATACGAGTTGAGAAGCGAGATTTATCAAAGGATCAAAAAACTTAGTAGTCAAAAATAATTCTTGACAAGTTATACCTCTTGAATTATAATTCAAAGGGAAGGTGATACGATGAAAAAAACTATAATTATTTTGGCAGT
>JAEMPV010000032.1:0-22026 GCA_022759145.1 Caldisericum sp. | reverse complement strand
AACACAAATACCACTTCGCAAAGTGGTAATACCGATAGAGAAGTTGCACCAGATTTTTCCTGGAAAGATAATAGCGGAAAGGTTGTAAAACTTTCCGACCTTAAGGGCAAGGTTGTCCTTCTTGATTTCTGGGCAACCTGGTGTGGACCTTGCAGAATGACAATCCCACATGTCGAAGCAATATACGAAAAATACAAAGATAAAGGGGTTGTTGTAATAGGAATTAATCTTGATACAGGCGATTTAAGTAAGGTTCAGCAATTCATAAACGAGCAGGGGATGAAGTATCTTGTGGTAACAGACCCAAATAGCCAGGTTGCAGGACTTTACGGAGTGAATAGTATTCCAAGGTTTTTCTTGATTGACAAGAACGGAAGAATTGCTAAAATGATAATTGGATATGACCCAAATATGGAAGATGTCCTTTCAAAAGAAATTGATAAATTGCTTAGCGAGTGAGGTGAAAAATGGAAGTAAATGAAACTAACTTTAGAGAAGAGGTTTTAAATTCTCCAATTCCAGTGCTTGTAGATTTTTGGGCTGAGTGGTGTGTTCCCTGTAAGATGATAGAACCAATTGTCCTTGAACTTGAAAAAGAATATGCAGGTAAGTTAAAAGTCGTAAGAGTTAATGTCGATGAAAACCAAAATCTTGCAATTGAGTATGGTATTATGAGCATTCCAACACTTGGCATATTTGTTAATGGTGTCCTTGTTGACCAGATAGTTGGCGCAGTTCCAAAAAGAGTTATTGTAGAAAAATTAAAGAAGTATCTTTTGCCGAATTAAGCACATAAGAGCCCTCTTTCGGGGGCTCTTTTTAAGTTTTGCTTCGTGATTTATTAATCGTATCTTTCACAAAATCAAAGTCATTCTTGAAAAAGAAGTTTCCCATTACGAGGATATCTGCACCTTCTTTTAAGACCAAAGGCATTGTTTCCTCGTTTATGCCGCCATCAACAGAAATAAGAAAATTAAGGTTATTCTTTATCCTAAATTCCTGTGCCTTTCTAATTTTAGATAAAGACTCTTTAATGAATTTTTGACCTGAAAAGCCCGGCTCTACACTCATAATTAGGAGTAAGTCAACATAAGGAAGCACATCAAAAACATGTTCAATAGGTGTAGCAGGGTTTAAAGAAATTCCACATTTCCTATTTAGAGATCTTATTTGATTAACTAATCTAAAAGGAAATGTTGTCTCTTCAATATGAAAAGTTATAAAGTCGGAGAACGGAGCAAACTTTTCTATAAATGTTTCTGGATGGCTAATCATAAGATGTGTATCAAAAGGAATATCTGTAAGTTTTCTTAGTTGTTCACCAATAAAAGGTCCGAAGGTTATATTTGGAACGAAATTTCCATCCATAATATCAAGATGAAGAAAACTATCCTCAAAAGATTCAACTTTTTTTATTTCTTCTTTTACGTTTGTAAAATCTGCAGAAATTATTGAAGGTGAGATGTAGAATTTCATTTTGAAATCCTCAATAAAACTTGTGTCCCTTTTTCTACCTTTGCGTTAGGCATTGGATATTGATACAAAACGGTATTTGGTGGTGCATTTGGAACATCTTTGTCAAATTTGTCAACCTTATACAGAACAAGCCCAGCATTTTCTAAAATTGACTTTGCTTCATCAACACTTTTCCCTATAACATTAGGAACAACAACAAAAGTTCCTATACTTATCGTAAGGTCAACTTTTGCTCCGGGTGTTAAGACTGTTCCTGGGTCTGGAGATTGCGAAATCACGACACCTACAGGCATATCTACCTCAACTTCTTTTATTTCTCCAATTGTAAAACCAGCGTCAAGAATAAGTTTCCTTGCTTCATCAAAATTTTTGTTAGTAACATCTGGAACGGTTGCGGTTGCATATCCTGAACTCAAGACAATCTTAACAATACCACCCTTTTTTACAACACTTCCTTCCTCTGGATCTTGTGAAATTATTGTGTCAATTGGATATTGGTCACTTTGCTCCGTTGCGATTACCTGCAACACCAAGCCATTATTCTTTGCAAGAGTTTGCGCTTCAGAAGGCTTCATCCCAACAAAATTCGGAACCTTTACAACCTCATTAGCTCCACTACTACATCCATTAAAGAATAGCAAAACTATTATTGCAATAATTGTGAGTTTTATTGTTTTGTTTTTCATACAATTATTTTATGATTTTTACGAATAATTTGCAAGATTTTTTCTTTTGTTTATACTTTAAGTATGAAAGATAGAGTTTTATACCCTGGGACATTTGACCCGCTAACAAACGGACACCTTGATATAATAGAAAGAGCAAGCAAAATTTTTAAAGAGGTAGTTGTACTTGTTGCAAAAAGGGATGAAAAAAACACACTATTCAACCTTGATGAACGTGTAGAAATTGTTAAGAGTTGTACTGCACACTTGAAGAATGTTAAAGTTGATAAACTCGAAGGACTCCTTGTTCGCTATATGAGGGAAAAGAAAATATATTTGGTGTTGAGAGGGGTAAGATCAAATAAGGACTTTGAGTATGAAAGAGAGATGTTCGAGGCAAACAAAACAATGCTAAAAGATTTTGAGACAATTTTTATGATCGCAACCCCCAAAAATGCTTTCATAAGTTCGAGTTTAATAAAAGAAATCGCACTTAACGGCGGAGATATATCAAGGTTTGTACCTGAAGAAGTACACATAAGAGTTAAAGAAAAATTAAGGAGATGAATATGGGGAAAAGTATTATTGATGAGATAGAAAATTTAAAAACTATTGTAGAAAACGCAAAGAAGGTGCCTTTCTCAAAGTATATTACAGTTGATAGAGACGAAATTTTAGGAAGTTTAATGAGAATAGAAGCGATGCTTCCTGAAGAGGTAAAACAGGCAATAAACATTTCCAAGCAAAGAGATATGATTCTAAAAGATGCATATGAGGAAAAAGAGCGTATTTTAAAAGAGGCAGAAGTGGAATTCAAAAAGAAAGTTGAAGAATCCTCTATTATTGCAGAAGCAAAAAGGCAACAGCAAGAAATAATTAACAACGCAAAATTAGAAGGAGAGCGTATAAAAAACGAAGCACTCCAATTTGCTAATGATGTTCTATCAAAAATTGAAAGTGTTTTGGAAAAAGCACTTTCAACAATAAAAGAAAGTAAGGAGGAGATTTCAAATGAAATTAGAGATACAAAAGATTATTGATGAAGAAAAAGTAGAAGTTAATGAAACGCTCGATTTTTCAAAGGTTGAGATGCCTGCAATAGTGGTAGAGCCAGTAAAAGCAAAACTCATTTTTGAAAACCTTGGCAATCGAGAGATTTTAGTAAGAGGCGAAATACAGACAAAATTAAGATTAACTTGTGTTGTATGTCTTGACGAATTTGATGAAGAATTGAAAATCGAAGTAAACGAAACTTACATTCCCCAAACTTATGTAGAAAATAGGAAAGAGGAACGCCCAATCGAGGAACTAAGCGAATTTACATACACAGGCAATTTTCTTGACACTTTTGAAATTGTAAGGGATAACATCCTGGAGTTCATCCCCCCATATCCGAAATGTCCCAAATGCGCTACAAAAAGTGAAGAAAGTTGAATATAATATAAACTAAATAGCCCAAATTCCGCCTGCTGAGGATGGGCATAAAAAAGGCGGTAAAAAATACCTCAGCCCCGGACGGTGCCGGGAGAAAGCTAACTATGTACATAAACGAGGCTAAAGATAATGTAGGAAAATTTGTAGAGATAAAAGGCTGGGTTTATAATATGAGATCCAGCGGAAAAATTGTTTTTGTGCTTGTGCGTGACGGCACAGGAATCATGCAATGCGTCGTTACAAAAAATGAAGTAGATGATGAAACATTCGAAAAAGCAAAAAAATTAACTCAGGAATCCTCAGTTATAGTGCGTGGGATAGTTAGAGAAGAAAAGCGCGCTCCATTCGGGTATGAACTTGACCTTAAGGAACTCGAAATAGTTCAGCTAACGCAGGACTACCCAATAACACCAAAAGAGCACGGTGTTGGATTTCTAATGGAACACAGGCACCTTTGGTTACGTTCGAAGAGGCAATGGGCAATTCTCAGGATAAGACATAGAATCGCTAAATCTCTCAGAGACTTCTTTGACTTAAGAGGTTTTACGCTAATAGATGCACCAATTCTCACACCCGCAGCATGTGAAGGAACAACAACACTTTTTGAAACAGATTATTTTGGAGAGAAGGCATACCTATCACAAAGCGGTCAACTTTATATGGAAGCAGCCGCAATGGCGTTTGGCAAAGTCTATTGCTTTGGGCCAGCATTCAGGGCAGAGAAATCAAAAACAAGAAGACACCTTATGGAATTCTGGATGCTTGAGCCTGAGGTTGCTTATCTTACATTCGAAGAGAACTTGAAACTTCAGGAAGAAATGCTTTCTTATGTCGTTCAAGAAGTTTTAAAGAACTGCAAAACTGAATTGGAAATAATAGAAAGAGACACAAAACCTCTTGAAAAAGTTGTTCCACCCTTCCCAAGGTTACATTACAGAGACGCAATTGAACTTCTTAACAAAAAGGGATTCAATGTAAAATTTGGTGACGATTTTGGTGGAGACGAAGAGACAGCACTTTCTAATGAATTTGAGAAACCAGTATTTATTCACCACTTCCCTAAAGAAATTAAGGCTTTCTATATGCAACCTGACCCAGACGACCCAGAGACTGTTCTTGCTGCAGACCTTCTTGCTCCAGAAGGATACGGAGAAATCATTGGCGGAAGTGAGAGAATCCATGATTATGATTTACTTCTCAAGAGAATGCAGGAGAACAATCTACCAATCGAAAATTACAAGTGGTATCTTGATTTAAGGAAGTACGGGACAGTCCCTCATAGCGGATTTGGAATCGGATTAGAAAGAACTTTAGCCTGGATTGCAAAACTTCCACATGTTAGAGAAACAATTCCATTCCCGAGAATGCTTGAAAAAATCTATCCATGAGGGAAATCTCAGCAATCGAGTTTTTAAAGGAACTTGACAGCACAATTCCAAAAGAACCACTTATAATACTTGCAGGTGAAGAACATTATCTAAAGGAACAGATAATAAAGAAATTTGTTGAGAAGATTTTTAATGAAGATACAAATAGTATTGATTTTATAAAACTTACGGGGGCAAATTTAACATACGCTGACTTTATAAATTCTGTATCTACGCCCCCCTTTTTTGGTTCAAAACTCGTTCTTATAAAAGATGGGGAACAGATTTCAAAACAGCACCTGCAAAAAATTTTAAGTGCCACTATCCCAGATTTTACAAAAGTAATCCTTACAATAAATGTAAGGGAATTAAATCTATTAAAAGGCAACTTTGTTTTAATAAAGGATTATACAGTTCCGTTGAATCAGGTTGAGGCATGGATTGAGAAAAAGGCAAAAGAATATGGAAAATCAATTACAAAGGATGCAGTAAAAGAACTTATAAAGAGGCTCGATACAAATTTTTACGCACTTTCAACTGAAATCAAAAAACTTTCATTCTATATAGGAGATAAAAAAGAAATTCACCGTGAACATGTAGTAGAAATTGTAAAGGAAATGGGAGATGAAGATATATTTGAATTCGTTAATGCCATAATTTTTCTCAAGAAAGATGAGGCTTTAAGAATGCTCGACTACTTTTTGGGTGACAACGGACAGGAAAATCTTGTACTTTCGCAAATCTTGAAAACCCTTTCCATTTACTTAATGGTAAATGACCTGAAGAACAAAGAAGGAATGAATCTTAGGTCAATTAACGAATATATTGCCTCAATTTATGGAAGTTTCCTTCCTACGAAAACACTTGAAGAAATTTCAAGAAATTTAGAAAAAGTAAGTATAGAGAGTATCGTAAGGCAGTATAAAACCTTTGTAGAATTTGATATAAAGTCAAAAATAGGGGAAATTGATCTTCCCCTTACGCTTAGAAATTATATTCTAACTAAAGTTTCTTAAGGATTTATGCAGTTGCTTCTTGCTTGTGAGCCTGATTAAACTTTGCCATTAATCTGGATTTTTTCCTTGCAGCGGTATTTGGATGAAGAATTCCCTTTGCCTCAAGTTTATCAATAACCTTGATAGCCTCTCTAACCTTTTCTTCCGCGTATCCGCTCTTCTTTGCAAAGTCTAAGGCTCTTTTTAAAGCAACCCTATAAAATTCATTTCTTTCTCTTCTTTTTTCATCTTTTTTAACAGACTTTTTCGATGCTTTTAATATTGGCATTTAGTTACCTCCATAAATCATAAATTCAATTCCTATATAGGATAATGATTTTTTAAAATAAGTCAAGGGGTTATATGAAACTTATCTAATCTAACTCCTTTAATTCCTCTCTTACAAAATCGACAAGTTCACGCACATAATCTTCGTTAAATTTAAACTCAATACCCGCTGCCTTATAAAGTTCTGGTATAGGTTTTTTATAGCCAAGGCTCAAGAACTCTTTATAATTTTTAACCGTTCTTTCTTTGTCCTCCTTATAATTCTTGTACATTGCAAGGGCCCCTAACTGCGCAAATCCATATTCGATGTAATAGAAAGGTACTTCAAAAATATGAAGTTGCTGCATCCACAGTATTCTCAATGTATCTTCAAGCCCTTCCCAATTTACACCCGAAGAGAGTTCTTTCATAAGATTAACAAAGTAATTCTCTCTTTCACTCTCGTTTTCATTGTTTGTATACACAAAATGCTGGAAACTATCCACTGCTATACACCATGGAAGGAATGCAAGAGCTCCTTCTATTTGCTCTCTTTTCGCCTTCTTAAGATCCTCAGGCTTATCATAATACTCATAAAGATAATCAACAGTAAACATCTCCATGCTCATCGAGGCAAGTTCAGCAACTTCCATTGGGTACTCTTTGAAAGGATGAATGAGAATATTTGCCGTATATTTGCTATGAAGTGAATGCCCAGATTCGTGAAGAATCGTTCGCACATCAGAATTCAAACCAACTGCATTCATAAAAATGAAGGAAGAGCCATGTTCAGGAAGCCCCATGTTGTATCCACCAGGTGCCTTGCCTTTTCTGTTCTCAAGGTCAAGGAAGTTTGAGGCCTTCATTCTTAGTAAGTTTAAACCAAACTCATCATCTACATGACCAAGAACTTTGATTGCCTTGCCAACAAATTCATCTATTGTGCTAAAAGGTTTCAAAATTCGGTTATCGACATCCACAGCGGTATCCCACGGTCTTACACTATCAAGATTAAGTTTTTGTCTTTTAATTTCGTTCCTTTCTTTCAAAAACGGAACAACAACTTTTTTAACTACCTCATGGAAATTCAAAACATCTTGAACGGTATATGAAAATCTTCCCTTTTCTATGTGCTTGTAGTCTCTGTAGTTTTGAAAGCCTGCATTTTTCGCTTGAAGGACTCGAATTTCTTTAAGTTCATCAAATACTTTCGAAAGATCGTTTGAAACATTCATTAACGCTTCATATTTCTTGTTCCAGGCTTCAAACCTGACAGATCTATCAGGATCCTTTAAAAACACATTCATCTGTGAAAATGTCTTCTCTTCACCCCTAAAATTTACGGTAAGCTTTGCGATAGTCTCACCGTATTTGTGCGCAATTTCATTCTCCTTTACAAATAGAGGAATGTTCTCTTCCCTGAAAACTTCAATTGCATTCGAAATAATGTTATCAAGATGCTTAAACTCGGGTTCATCAAATTCGTGCCTTACAGGAGAATCATAGTACTTTTTCTTAAGGAGAAAATCATATTGCATTGCAACGCTTGCAACTTCTGAATAGAATTTGTTAAAATCTTCCTGGTATTCTTTTTTATCCATAAAACGAGTCATATTAATGTATTTCCATGCGTATGTTTCCTCGAATATGTCTGAAAGTTCGCCCCATTTTTCAAGGAAATTTAGCATTTCCTGTTTATTACGTACGGGCTCATCAAGTAATTCTTTCAAAGCGCTTTCAAAACTCGCTTTATCTTCTGCTTTAAAGTCCTCACTAAAATATTTTCTTGGTCTTTTCTTAATTACAAGGTCTTCCATTTTACGCTCCTTTTTTAAGTGCATATAGTTTATCAAAACATTCTTTAAGTTCTTTAAAAATCAAATCAACTAATTCTCTATCCCAGTTGCTTTTATCCTCTCTTAAGAAGGTTGTTTTATCAACTCTATTATCAAAGAAGGCAACGGGAATATAAACTTTCTTTTCTTTAACAAAAATATGATCCTCCTTACCTGATGTGCTTCTTAGATACTCCATATCATCAATACCGTATTCTTTAAGCATTACCTCCAGTGGCACACCGTGGTGAAGAATAGAGCCAGGGTCATTCGGATTTGCCCTTTCAAAATTCTTTCTTCTCGACTCCTCAGGGGTTACCCACACATAAAGAATGGAGGAAAGTTTAAGTATATCTAAACTTAATGCATTCAAAGTATGTTCGTATCCATATGGATATGGAAGGGGAAGCGAAGAACCTTGTGGTCCCCCTCTCGCAAATTCAATAACAAATGTAGAATTTGAAATATCTGATTGTGCGCCTTTATTTATATTGGAGAGGATATCTCTTGCTTCCTTTGACAACCTTGGAGAAAGCGAATTCAATAGGGTTTGCGGAAGTTTTGAAAGTCTTTCTTCAATACCAAATTTGGACGCTGCAACATCGATTCTTCTAACAAGTGTTGCAAACGCAAAATCAAGGTTATGGCTTTTGTGCGAAACAATATCGTTAAACTCTAAGTTTATAAGTTCAGTTAGAGTCAGCCAGTCTCTTCCATCCTTAAATGGGCTTTCGTTTGATGCATAAAAAATTCTTGCTTCACCTAATTTTTCAAGTTCTTCATCAATTCTCCTCATAAAGAAAACATAAGGGAAGTCGTCAATGTGAATGTCGCTCCCAAGATGGAGTTCGTTAATTCTCACGGAGTCATCCAGAGAACGTATGAATTTCCTTATTTCCGACTTGCCTGAGGCAGGCAATCCCAAAAGAAGTACAACATCCAATGTATTTTTCATTTAAACCTCCTAAATATTTTTTGATGCAAGTATTCCACTCCCTATCGCAACACCTACATTTCCAAGAGTTGAAAACTCAAATGAAACAGAATTACCAGGTATTTTTAGTGTATTTTCGTAAAAACTTTCCATAATATCATCAAAGATGAGTTTTAAAGACTCACCCATACCACCACCTATGATAATCTTTTCGGGATTTAACAAGTTTACCACTATTGATAAACCATGCCCAATATACTTAGAAGCCCTATAAAGAACCTCTTTTGCAATCGGATCAGAATCTTTGAATTTAAATATTAGAGGCGTATCAATCTTTTCTAAATCAAAATTTACACTTTCAAGCAAGGGAGATTTTGTAGATTTATCTATACTTTCAAGATATGTTCTTCTTATCGAAGGACCAGATGCGAATGCCTCAAAGCAACCATGTTTTCCACATGTGCAGAGTGGTCCTTCTGGGTCAAGGGTGATATGACCAATTTCTCCTGCAAGATTATCCTTGCCTCTTACAATATTCCCGTTTGAAACAATTGCAGAACCTATACCAGTGCCAAAAGTTATGAATAAAAAATCAGATGTATTTTTTCCACTTCCCACATACAGTTCTGCAAGTGCACCAGTTTTAGCATCGTTATCAATTGAAACCGGAATTCCAATCTTATCTTCTATTATTTTCTTAAAATTCACTTCGCTTAAGGCAGGAATGTTAGGAGACCCATGAATTACACCGGACTTAAAATCAATAAAACCAGCAACTCCAATTCCTATTCCTTTTACGGTATCTTTCTTAAGGTAATCTATAACCTCTAAAACATTCTTTATTATTGAATCAAGAGAGTTTACATCACCTGTAGGAATCCTCTTACTTGCAACAACTTCGTAATTTCCGTTTAGTCTTACTCCAAATATCTTTGTGCCACCTAAATCTATGCCAATAAACTCATTCATGATAATTATTTATATCACATTACTAATTTAAGTCAAGAAATATTGCGTTAACTCAAAGGCAATTTAAAATTTTTTTCTGGTATAATTTAAAGTATGGAAGTTAAATTTGACAAAGATAATGTACTCCATGAATTTTCTATGCATATGATGCTGAGAGGTTATTCACCTCTTACCATTAAAAACTATCTTTATATAATTAGAGATTTTTTAAAAGATTTTGATGTGCCGGATTCGAAGTCGATTCAAAAATACTTCCTTAAGAAAGAAATTTCAAAAAACACAAGAGCAACTCAAACTTTGATTTTAAGGAGTTTTGCAAAATTCCTCAAAAAGGAACTCCACATTGAATTTGAAACATTAGACCCTCCAAAAACATCGAAGACACTTCCAACATTTCTAACAAGAGACGAAGTTAAAAGGTTCTTAGAGGTCGTAAAGAAGAACAAAAGAGATTTTACAATAATCTCATTTCTTATCTATACAGGCGTTCGTGTTGGTGAACTTATCAATATTAGAATTGAAGATGTAAACCTTGAAGAAAATTATGTGAGAATCAAAGGAAAAGGTGATAAGGAAAGATTTGTCCCAATAACAGAAGAGTTATCTATTATTTTACAGAGGCATCTAAAAGAGCCTCATTATTCAGACTATCTGTTCGAGACTAAAAGACATACGAAATTTTCGGCTTTAACAATTCAACTTATGGTTAAGAAGTACGCAAAGGAAGCAAACATTCAAAAGAAAATCACTCCCCATAAATTAAGACATACATTTGCAACCCTTGCCCTTGAATCAGGCATTAGCCCGATAACAATAGGGGAACTTTTGGGGCACAGTTCCCTTAACACAACAATGAAATATACACATGTAACAAACAAATTGGCAGTTGATGCAGTAAAAAAGATTAGCGAATTTACAAATCTTAAAGACATAATAGAGTAGCCATTTCAAAGCATAATTTGTGTTTTTCCAAAAAATCAATATAATTTCAATGCTATGGGTAAAAAGATTATTGAAATAGAGCATGTAGATTATCCATATACCTGCGCTATTGTAAACAATCAGCTTATGGGATTCCTCGATGAAGTCGAGGAAGTAAGAAGTATTGAACTTCTTCCGGTAACAGAAGGGGAAGGAAGAAGAACCTATGAAAGAAGTATAGCATTTCTTGCAACGGTTGCACTGAAGAAAGTTTCTAAAGAGCATAGACTCACAATAATGCATTCAATAGGCGAAGCCCTTTACGGAGAAATCGAAAACAGCTCTGACGAAGTTGTAAATAAACTCAAAGAGCAGTTCTTCAATTTAATAAAAGAAAACAAGCCCATTAGAAAATACGACTTAACAAAAGAAACCGCAATAAGAAAACTTGAAAAAGAAGGCAGATTTGAAGATATACAAACAATTGAATATCTTGCAAAGGACGTTATTTCACTTTATGAACTTGACGGAATTTACCTTTACTTTGCAGGACCACTAGTGCCTTTTACGGGAATGTTAAAAGTTGTTGATATAGTAAGAGTAAACGGCGGGCTGTTCTTCTTACTTCCGGATAGAAAAAACCCAAATGTTTTAAATGCACTACCTCGTTACGAAAGGCTGCTTGAAGCATTTAATGAAGGCAAAAAGTGGGCGAATTTACTTGATGTAAGAACTGTTGGAGAACTGAATAGAAGTATCATAAACGGAAGAATATCAAACATTATAAAAATGCAAGAGTCTCTTCATGAGAAAAAGATATCCGAAATTGCAGAACAAATTCTTCAAAGGAAATCTAAGGTAATTCTTATTGCAGGACCGAGTTCCTCAGGTAAGACAACATTTGCAAAAAAACTCGATATACATTTAAGAATCCTTGGCTTCAAACCATACATAATTTCAACAGACAACTACTTCGTTGAAAGGGAAAAAACACCGTTAAACGAGGAAGGCAACCCAGATTATGACACATTAGAAGCAACTGACTATAAGCTGTTACAGGAGCATATAAATAAACTCCTTCAAGGCGAAGAAGTTGAAATTCCTAAATATAATTTCATTACAGGAAAAAGAGAAAAAGGAAAGAAAGTCCGAATAGATGAAAGCGGATTGATAATAATAGAAGGAATACACGCATTAAATCCAGTTTTGACTAAGGATGTAAATGACGAGATTAAATACAAAATCTATGTAAGCGCACTTTCTCAGGTAAACATAGACAACATTAACCGCATTCCTACAAGAGACACAAGACTCATAAGGCGAATTGTAAGAGATGTTCATTTTAGAGGAATCCAGGCTTCGGAAAATCTAAAACGATGGAAAGATGTTATTGCGGCTGAAGAGAAATACATATTCCCATACCAGGAGAATGCGGATGTTATGTTCAACTCTGCCCTCATTTACGAACTTCCAATTCTGAGAAATTTCGCAGAGGTGCCATTAAGGGCAATCGAATATAAAGAAAAGGAGTATGCTGAGGCTTTGAGGCTTCTTAATTTCCTAAATCATGTATTGCCACTTTCTTCGGATGAAGTTCCGCCCACTTCAATTTTACGAGAATTTATAGGTAAAAGTTCTTTTAAGTACTAATATATTTCTTTACGAATTGAATTAGATTTTCTTTCTTTTCTAAAAGCATTGGGGTAGATAGAAACGCATCTTCGTATTTGACAATAAAGTTTTTATCCTTTAGCCTTCCGTCGAAATAAAAAACTGAACTTTTTTCCTTTTGCAGGTTATCTTTTACGAAGTTTTTAAGGTAATACATTGCATAGGTTTCATCTGCATTAATTATATTCATCGGTAATTTAACAACGAAAATCAATTTAAACTTGTTTTTTACAGGAAATTCATAGGTAATAAAATCAACGGTGCCGTCTTCTTTGGATAAGGACTCTTCGATCCACTGATACTTATTTTTTAATTCCATCTTCACGGTGTTCAACTGAATTCTGTTTTCAAAGACGAAAAGAACAGGTTTTATTTGAGAGAATGGCTCATACAAGTCGAAAAATTCCCGAAGAAATTCATCCGCATTTGGAGCGTGCATAAAAAGAGGAATTATACTCATAACCTTTGAGTCCTCTTCCTTCTTTTCGATTTGACCTCTAAGCCCTGTAAATCTTTCTATTGGATTATCACCCTTTAAAGTAAAGTAATTACTTATGAAATTAATAGAACTTGCGATATTCGGTACTTTCGAAAACACTCTTACGGGGTAGGAGAAATTTAGAGATACAGAATCGTTTCCATTACGATAAATATTTTCTGAAAGATCCAAAACATCGTAATTAGTTATACTTGAAAATAATTCATTTCTCGATTCCTTAGACAAATTCTCAAAATTATCAAAGAGTGTTAATATGTCTTGCTTTTTGGTTTCCTCTTCGAAATTTGCAATCATCTCTACATCATTTCTTGAGAAGTTCGCTTTAAGGCTCAAGAAAACTTTCGGGATTCTATAGGCTTCTAAGAAGACGATACTGTCGAAGTTAAAATCAGAAAGAATTTTTAGGCTATTAAAAAAGTTTGAATATTTCATAAAAACAAAATCGCTATTTTCAATCTCATTCTTTTTTTGCATTAAAGGACAAACACTTTTAAAACTGCAGCCGTTGTTCTTACATATTGAAAGGTTCTTTACTATTTTGTTTTTAAGTATGTGAGTCGGTGCACTACTTAAAGTAAAATCATGTGTTTTCATTAAGTAAGAAGCGAGTATTGCAAAGTCAATTCTTAACTCATCTGGAATTTTATCGGGATTATCGATGTAGTAATTCAACCTATCAATACAAATGAAATTTTCAAGTTCAGTTGCATCGAAAGTTTTGCCCTCTTTAAGATTATCCTTAATTTTATCAATAACATTTTCAGAATAAACAACAACGAGCGATTTTCCTCCATTACTAATTAGTTTTGCGATATCTTCAAGTGAACTATTTTCAATATAAAAAACTCCGGGCTTTGTTTTACTCGACTTTTCCCTAAAAGGCAATGTAAGGGTGGGAGCATCAAACTCTTTTAAATTCAAGGTCCCTTTTTCGACATTTTCAAAGTCGCCGAAAAGAAATTCAAAATTCCTTGAATTTCCAATGATCTCGTGAATGAGTTTCATATCCTTATTTGAGAAGGATTTACTTTCTTCTAATATCTTTTTAAAAACTTCGTACAGCATCAAAGCATCGTTAAACGCCCTGTGTGCTTTTTCTCTTTTAATGTTTAAAGTTGCTACAAGTTTCTCAAGACTATGAGAACTAAATTCTGGATATATTAGCCTTGCAAGTTCAAGCGAGTCAATGACCTCGTTTTGGACTCTCTCTTCAAGGAATCTCTCAAGAAATTCTTTATCAAATGAAGCATTGTGGGCAACAAGAACTGCATCCTCAATAAATTTCTTAAAATCTTCTTTAATTTTCTCTCTATCCTGCGCTTTATCAAGTTCTTCTTGCGTTATACCTGTAAGGTTTGTAATAAATCTTGGCAGCAACTTGCGCGGTCTTACAAGGGTTTTAAAAGTTGAGACAACTTCAAAATCGACAACTTTTATTGCTCCTATCTCTATAACTTCATCGTCTTTATTTAAGCCGGTTGTCTCAAGATCAAAAAAGACAAACTTCATTTGAAAAATACTATCGTGGTACCAATGCCACCTTCTGAGGGGGTTCCTATTTCGAAACGAGCGACTCGCTTATTCGTCCTCAAATACTGCGTTATCGCTTCCCTCAAAGTACCCGTACCTTTCCCATGGACTATAAAGACATATGGAAGACCATGTAAGTATGCCTTGTCAAGATACTTGTCAAGTATGTCAATCGCTTCCTCAACAGTATAACCATGCAAATCAATTTTCATTGGGATTTCTTCTTCAAAAAGGTTTTTTAACTCCACTTTTGACTCTCTTGTTTTTTCACTTTTCTCAAGACCAGTTACTTCAATATCTGAAAGTTTAAGTGTTGCTCTTATTGCGCCGATCTGGACAATCGCTTTCCCTTCGTCACTCTTTATCTGGAGAACAATACCCTGTGCCTTAAATGTAGGAACATAAACAAGCATACCTTCTCGCAACTGGGGAGCTTCGCCCTTATGTAATTCTCTAATTTCCTCTTTTTCTTCTTGTTCTTCAAGATTCGCTTCTTCATTCTTAAGGACTTTTTTCATTTCCTGTATCTCTTTTTGAGACTTTATGTATGTATCAAGGTTTTCAAGGATTTTATTCATCTTTTCTTTTGTTTCGTCTATAATTCGCTGCGCCTCTTCGTATGCCTTTCTAATCTCAAGCCTCTTCCTCTCTTCTAATTCCCTTAATTTTTGTTCATATGTTTCCTTCAGTCTCAACGCCTCATTTTTTGCAATTTCTGTTTCGTTTCTCATCATCTCAATCGCTCTATTATCCTCATGCATTTTGCTTACAATTTCTGCTTTTTCAATAAAATCTGAAGAAAGTTCATTTTTAGCATCATTTAGAACATCCTCAGGCAATCCGAGGCGCTCAGCAATAATCAAAGCGTGGCTTTCACCTGGAATTCCTATATACAGTTTATATGTTGGCGAGAGCGTATCAACATCGAAACCAACAGATGCATTTTGTGCTTCTTTAAATTTGTAAGGAAATTCCTTTATCTTACCATGATGTGTTGTTACAATTGAAGTTGCGCCAATGTCGTAAAGTTTCTTAAGGATAGCAACTCCTAATGAGGCACCTTCCTCGGGATCAGTTCCCGCTCCAAGTTCGTCAATTAAAACAAGATCTTTATCGGTTGCGTTTTTAATAATATCGATTATTCTTGTCATATGAGAAGAAAAAGTAGATAAATTTTGTTCTATACTTTGTTCATCGCCTATATCTGCAAATACTTCTCTAAAGAATCCAACCTTTGAATTTGAAATCGCAGGAATATGCATACCAGCCTTTGCCATTAGCGTTAACAGTCCCGCAGTCTTCAGGGTGACGGTTTTTCCGCCTGTGTTCGGACCTGTTATTATGAGCATTTTGAAATTTTCCCCTACCTCAATGTCGATTGGGACTACCAAATCATCCTTTATAAATGGATTTCTTGCCTCATACAATTCAAGATATGGTTCAGGAACAATAATTGGCTCACTTGCTTTTAGTGCTGATGATAATCTTGCTTTTGCAAAGATAAAGTCAAGTTTGTAAATAATATTTAAAGATTCGAAAACCGCATTGAATTTGTTTCTTATCCTTTCTTCTAACTCGAGAATTATTCGCTCTTCTTCTTTTCTTTCCTTTGAGAACAATTCAACTAATTTATTGTTTAACTCGACAACAGCCATTGGTTCAACAAAGAGTGTAAGCCTGCTTCCAGATTCACCCTGCACTACATAATTAAAAGAAGGTTTTGAGTTAAGCCGTATTGGTATCACATATCTATCATTTCTTTTTGTAATAATTTTGTCCTGAATAGCATCTTCATTTTCCTTCGAGTAAAGTATTTCCTGAAGTATGGATTGGATTCTAAGATATGTTGTTTTAATTTCTCTTCTTATTATGCTTAGAAGGGGGGAAGCATCATCAACAATTTTCCCGTCGTTTCCGATAACCTTCCTTATCGCTTTTACAATGTCTTCAAAATTTGAAAGACGCATCGTATATTTGAAAATCTCAGGATACGAATCTCTATAGGAATCGCCAATTTCTTTAATCTCAGAAATCGCCGAAAGTACATCGGATACTCGAAGCATTTCTTCCGGGGTAAGTAGCGAAAGAACCTTTATCTTTTCGAAAAGTGACTCGATATCAACAAATTCAACAAAAGGTAGATCGCCTTCAGCATCAAGAAATTTTTTTGCATCGGTTGTTTCCTTTAATGCCTCTTTTACTTCATCTATAGATTCATAAGGGGTTAGGTTTATACTCAGTTCTTTTCCCCCCTTCGTAAATGAGAGAGACTCAAGTCTATTAATAATTTTGTCGTATTCAAGCGATTTTAATGTGTCTTCACGCATAATAAATCTCTTAACTCCTCCAAACTATATGTGTTCAAAACTTCTTCTTTTCTCACCCATGCCCTCCTTAAAATTTTAACACCATACTTCATAAAGTGCAAATGCCCTCGGTTGTGCGCATCCGTCCCAACCGAAAAGTATTTTACATGAGCTCGTTTTGCTTCTTTTATAAGTCCAGTACTTAAATCCATCCTATTGGGAAATAGATTTACTTCCAAACTTACACCATATTTTGAGGCTGCCTCAAAAATTTCTCCAATGTCAACTTCAATACTTTTTCTCACAAAAATTATCCTGTTTGTTGGATGTGCTACAACATTAATTATACCACTTTTTATTGCTTTCTTCACTCGTTCTGTATTTTCAAAACGCGTATTCGAAAACTGGTGAAGTCCTCCAATCGCAAAGTCAAGTTTGCTCATCATTATCTCGTCAACATCAACAGACCCATCGTAGTTTATTTCAGCTTCAATTCCCTTTAGAAGAAACGGATTGTATCTTGCGCTGTTAATTCTATCAATAAGTTCGCTTTCCTTTATGTAAAGTTTTCCCGAAACGCCATTTGCAATTCTTAACCCCTTTGAGTGGTCAGTTATAGCAAGGTAGTCGTAGTCCAAAAATTCTCCTTCCTCGTGCAACTCTGAAATAGTAGATAAACCGTCTGAAAAAGAAGAATGCACATGAAGATCTCCTTTAATATCTGTAAGATTAACGAGTTTGGGGATTGAGTTTGAAATCGCAAGATCAATTTCCTCTTCGCCTTCCCTGAGTTCTGGGGGAACATACTGAAGAGATAATTTGCTATAAAATTCTTCTTCGGAATTAGCATATAAAAGCACAAATCCACTCTTTGAAATTTCAAAGCCTTTTGCCTTTGCAATTTTCTGAATTTCATTATTGTGCTGTTTTGAGCCGGTATAGTACTGAAGACCTGAATAGAAAAATTCCTTCGGTAATTTATAAAATTTAAGCTGGACTCCGTCTATATCTCTAAACTGGATTAAATTTCCCTTTCTTGTAAAATTTACAATATCAAAGGAAGTAGTTATTTCTTTAAGGAGATTCTGCTCGTCAAAATCGTAAACAAAATCAATGTTATTAACTACTTCTTTTCCCCTCCTTACACTTCCTGCAACACTTATGTTTCCGGCGTCTTCGAGTGCCAAAGTTATAGCATTTGCATAGGCGCATGCATAAAAAAGGCTTAATTCTTTTGTGGTACTCTCATAATAAAAAATTGCCCTTCGCAACTGCTCCTCAAAATTCTCTGAAAAAAAGCGTTTAATTTTTCCGCTTTTAATAGACCTCTCAAGGTCGGAAAGAGAATCAATATTGAGCGTATTATACAACTTAAGGACATCGTTTACTCTAATTCCTGGAATCGATGCCATTTGCTTTAAGACTTTTGGAATTCTTGCTTCAAGAGATTCTTTCAATGGAGAATACCCAAGTTCAAGGATATTTAAAATCTCTTCCTTTGCTAAAGGATGAAGAAAATCAATATTGGGGAATTTAATCAAAGGCTTTTCAAGTGCAAGCACAGAAAGAGCAGAATTTTCAAAAGCATATGCATTATTTATATCACCGCTTAATTCAAGGAGCGACTTTATCTCAAGTAATTCTTTTGCAATCTTGTAATTATTCATTCTTTCTAACTACACCACCAACATTCCTTGAAATACTATCCTCAATTTTTTTCATAAACTCGTCAACCTCTGCCCCTTGAAGGGTTCTTTCAAGAGAAACAAACTCAAGAGAGTAGGCAAGGTTCTTTTTATCGGGAGGTAACGGCTTGCCTGTATACACATCAAAAAGGACTATGCTTTTGAGTTCTTTTATATTTGCATCCTGTATTGCTCTTCTTACATTATACTCCTCGGTATCCTTATCTACGACTATTGCAATATCCCTCTTAACCGCTGGGTAAATTGAAAATTGAGAAAAGTGTTCTTTTTTAGAAGACATTTCAAAAATTTTATTAACATTTAATTCGGCAAAGTATGCATCTTCCAGAATATCAGGATGAATACCTCCAATGTATCCTAAAACAACGCCGTTTGAATAAACTTCTGCTGTCTTATAAGGGTGTAAATATGGGAAATTCGATTTTCTAAACTCAGCCCTTATGCCAAAATCCTCAAAAACCGCCTCAATAAGTCCTTTTAAATAATAATAATCATAAGGCAAAGTTTTCCCGTAAGGATTCCTGTAGACTCTGTTACCTTTAAGGAATATAGAAAAGTGATACTCTTCATTGAAATTCGTGTTATCCTTAAAGAATATCTTCCCTATTTCAAACATCGCAAGATTTTCTTCCTGGACATTTATGTTTCTTACGGCGACTTCATAACTTCCAACAAAAA
The DNA here is from genome assembly GCA_022759145.1 of Caldisericum sp. Taxonomy (NCBI): domain Bacteria; kingdom Pseudomonadati; phylum Caldisericota; class Caldisericia; order Caldisericales; family Caldisericaceae; genus Caldisericum; species Caldisericum sp. Next base: position 2,773 of record JAEMPV010000032.1, on the reverse strand, counting down.
GTGACGGTCTTAAAAGAGACATATCTTCAGTAAGAGGATTAAGAATTTTTATTACTTTTTCTTCATCATATAAGCCAAACTTAGAAAGTATTTCTTTGTTTGTAAGAGTTGATGTCACAATTTCATTCAGTCCAAGCCTTAAAAGAACCTCTCTAAGTTCCATATTGAACTTAACGATTGGTTCGAAACTTCCACTCCTTAGCGGTGCAACAATTGGCTTCTCCGAAAACTCGTTATATCCGCGCATTCGTATTATCTCTTCAATAAGGTCTTCTTCAATAGAGATATCCTGCCTGAAGGATGGAGCAGAAACCAAAAATCCATTTTCAATTTCTTTATAATCAAAGCCTTCCATGTCGAAGTACTTTTTAATTTCTTCCTTAGATATGTCTTCACCCAACAGGCTTGAAACCTTATTCACACGCACTTTTACGCTTTCCTTCTCCGATCTAAAATCTGCAACGCTATCTTTATAGGCTTTACCTCCCCCTTCCTCAAGTATCAACTTCGATGCAACAAGAGAAGCAATTCCCGTAAATTTAGGATCAACTCCTTTTTCAAAAAGTGAAGACGCATCCGTCAAAAGCCCCAAACTTCTTGCGCTTTTGGATATAGTCGAGGGTGTAAAATATGCACTTTCAAGAAAAACATTTTTGGTTTCATTCGTAACGGCAGTTCCAAGACCCCCCATAACTCCTGCAAGGGCAACAGGACCGCTTTCATCAGTTATGAGAAGATTCTTTGAGGTAAGGACTCTTTCAACGCCATCAAGCGTTACTATTTTTTCTCCATCTCTTGCAAGTCGCACGACAATTTTTCCTTTTAACTTATCAAAATCAAAGGCGTGGAGTGGTTGTCCGTACATTTTTGCAACGAAATTAGTAATATCAACAATGTTATTTATTGGACGAATCCTTAAACTGAACAACTTTTTCCTTAAGTTATAACTTGATTGCTTTACTGTAACTCCGCTTATTAATCTTCCTGAATAGAAACTGCAATGTTCCTTATCTTTAATTTCGACAGCAAAAGGTGTAAAAGGAAGATCCTTATCGTCAAGTATGTCATATTTAAACTTATCAAAGTTTGCCCTGCGCTTTTCATCTCTTGCAAGGAGAATTTCAACCCATCGTGCAACCCCAAGCGCATAAAAAGCATCTGCTCTATCTGGAAGAAGAGACAATTCTAAAAGCGTATCCTCAACGGGAAATGCATCCTCAAATTTTATACCAATTGGTGTTCCCTCGGGCAGAATAAGGATTCCTGTCTTTTCATCGTTACTTAACAAATCCGAATCAAGACCAAGTTCATTATAAGAAAGAAGCATTCCTTTAGAAATGTGTCCTGAAAATTCTTTTTCCTGGATTACCCTTCCATCACTTATTCTGGAATTTACTCTTGCGTATGGAACAATGTCGCCTTGTCTTACATTAGTTGCTGCAGTTACTACATCAAATACACCATCTCCTGTATCAACTTTAGCTTTAAATAATTTCGTTCCTTCAATTGGATAAATTTCAACAACTCTTGCTGTTACAACTCCTTCAAACTTTTTTTCAACATTCTCAACCTTTTCAACCTCAATACCAATGTTAGTCAACTTATCTGCAAGTTGACTTGGCGTATATGGAAAGTCCAAAAGTTCCTTAAGCAACCTATAAGAAATTATCATATCGCCTCCTTAAAATTGTTTTAAGAATCTCATATCATTCTGTAAAAAGTATCGTATATCAGGAATACCATACTTTACCATTGCAATTCTTTCAATGCCCCAGCCGAATGCAAAGCCCTGGTACTCCTCAGGATCTATTCCAACATTTTTCAATACATTAGGATGAACCATACCAGAGCCACCCATTTCAAGGTAACCTGTATATTTGCATACAGGGCATCCTTTTCCACCACATATCACACATGTAATTGAAGTTTCTGCACCAGGCTCAACAAAAGGAAAATATGAAGGAGTGAATCTAACTTTCGTGTTTTCTCCAAACATCTTCTTTGAGAACTCAGAAAGCGTTGCTTTAAGATTTGCAAAAGAAATGCCTTTATCTACAACAAGACCTTCGATTTGATGAAATTGAGGGGAGTGTGAACTATCAAGTGCATCTCGTCTGTAGCATCTTCCAATCGCTATCATCCTTATAGGTGGCTTTTGCTTTTCCATTGTTCGGATTTGCATTGGTGATGTTTGAGTTCTCAAAAGCATCTTTTCTGCAAGATAAAATGTGTCCTGCATATCTCTTGCAGGATGATGTTCAGGTATATTTAAAGCCTCGAAATTGTAATAATCGCTTTCTATATCTGGGCCTGAAAAAACATCAAAACCCATCGAAATAAAAATAGATTTTACCTCTTCAATTACTTTATTTAGAATGTGCTCTGTTCCTTTTTCCAGGATTAGTCCAGGCGCAGTTACATCAACTGCTTCACTTCTAAGTTTTTCTTCCCTTAAAATATTTGATAACTCTTTCTCTTTTTCGGTTATTAAATTTTCTATGTATTCTTTTAAGTTGTTTACTTTTTCGCCAAACTCCTTTCTTTCATTTTCTGGAACACTTTTAATTTGCTTGAAGAGTTCTTGAATCTTACCCTTCTTGCCCAGGAAAAAAATTTCTATTTGTCTTAATTCATCTAAGTTTTTAATTTTATTAATTTGCTCTTCAAAATCTCTTTTCAAATCCTCAAATATTTCCATAAAATTGCCTCCTTATCTTCAAATTTTATCAATAAAAAAATAAAAGTCAATAAAAAAGGCCCTGACTTAATCAAG
>JAEMPV010000031.1 GCA_022759145.1 Caldisericum sp. | reverse complement strand
AGAGCCAATCATAACAAGATTGTGACCACCTGCAACAGCAATTTCTATTGCTCTCTTTGCCTGGTACTGCCCCTTTGTATCCGAAAAATCTTCCTCTTCTGAGATTTCCATCTCCAATAATTTTGAAAGGTCGGTTTTCACAGGTTCAATAATTCTATCGCCGTTTAAAAACTCAACGACCTCCTTTAAGTGTTTCACAAAGTAAATATCAACATCTTCAACTATGCTTATCTCAGACATAAGATCATACAGAGCAATAACATTTGCCCTTTTTGGGAGACTCGAAACCATTGGAAGAGCCCCTACAACCCTTTTTGCACTTCCGTCAAGAGAAAGTTCGCCAAGAAAGTAAAATTCCTTGATTTTATCTTTGTCCTTAATTATGCCGATAACAGCAAGGATGTTAACAGCAATAAGAAGGTCAAAATAAGTGTCTTCTTTCTTAGCATCTGCAGGAGTAAGGTTTACTGTAATTTCTTATAGGAAACTCGAAGCCAGAATTTTTAATTGCAGCCCTAACACGTTCCTTTGACTCTTCAACACTTTCTGCAGGGAGACCTACAATCGTAAAATTTGGAAGCCCACTTCCAATATTAACTTCAACGAGAACTTCAACTCCTTCAATCCCCGTTAGGGTCGTCGTTTTTGCAGTAGAAAGCATCGCTTATGGCCTCACAACATAGGTCTCATCGTCAAAGTAAAGGGAACGGTCCCAGTTAACATCATCCACGATCTTGGGCTTTGCTTCGTCAATTAATTCAAGCCTTATAAAAGTAGACCTGTACCAGGAAATTTCTGGCGCTTTTACCTTAAGAGGCGCTTTCTCCACAATGTAGTAACCTTCGTGCAAAATTCTTTCGCCAACAAGGAGATACTCGTTAAAATCTCTGAGCATATCTGTTATAACAAAGTTCATATCAAGAAGGTCTTTTTCGATTTCGTACCACTTCTTAAGCGAAGACTCAAAATGGCTCAAACCAAAGTAGCCCGAAGACCCCTTACCTTTAAGGGCTAAGGCGCATCTTGAAAGAAAAAGGCGCATGCCCTTCACTGTTTCGACAGGGTCGGTTAAAAATGTATCAAACTTTCCTATAAAATTACTGTCCAATTTTTTTGCCGCATTGTAGACATAAGCAGAAAGTGAAAGATTATACTTCTTTGAAACCTCGTTAATGTATTCGACAATCCGCTTATCTACATCTACCACAACGACTCTTTTTGGCATCTTAGAAAGCGCAAAGACGACACTTGTTAAGTCATCATCTCCAAGGAAAAATATCTCCTTACCTTCAAGGTCTCCTCTTTCGTAAACAAATTCAAGCCGCCTTACAGAGTTTTCCTCGCTTACAACACCCTGGTCAAATTCTGTTGTTTCACCGGGTCTATTCTTAAAAATCTCCCTGAAGGTTTCGAGTATGTCTTTAAAGTGCCCTGGATCATAAATTTTTCCTTTACAAGTTCCACACTTTGTTTCTAAATAAGGCATTGAATTATTCTTTTTGAGTTCTTCTATACCCTTTTCTGTGATCTCAATTTTTTCTTCGCTATATTTAATTAACCCGTCGTTTTTCAGTTTTTCAAGTGTATCGTAAACACTCTTTATATCGTTATCCTGCATTATCACAAGTTCCCAGATATCAAGAGGCTTTCTCCACAACGCTCTCAAAATCTGAAGGCTCATTCTATCCATAACAACCTCCTAAAAGAATTTTTACAAATACACCACATTTTAGCACATTTGACTATTTTAGAAAAAATCATTTAGTTGTATAATTTTGTTGTGATAAAAGGAGTGGGTATCGACATTGTAAGTGTAGAAAGAATTGGAAAAGTTCTCGAAAATTACGGAGAGAAGTTTATCGATCGGATTTTAACTGAAAGCGAAAAAAGCGAACTAAAGAAAAAAGGGAATGTGGTTGAATTTCTTGCAGGGCGTTTTGCTGCAAAAGAAGCGATCACAAAGACGCTCGAAAAAAGTATTCCCTTTAACAAAATAGAAATTACCTACAATGATTTTTCAAAGCCAATCGCAAAGGATTTTCCTGATATATACTTATCGATTTCGCACGAGAAGGCATTTGCAGTAGCGGTGGCAGTGAGGGTTGAGATATGAAAGTTGTAACAAGAGAAGAAATTAAAAAATTAGACGAACTTGCAGTAAATTTTGGCATCGGAGAAGAAATTTTAATGGAGAATGCAGCACACGCCGTTTTTTCACTTTTGAAGCATAAGTTCGGTCTCGACAAAAAGTACATAATCTTTGCAGGTTCTGGAAATAACGGAGGAGATGCCTTTGCAGTTTCAAGACTGCTTTCCTCTAACTTTGCAAAAGTAGTTGTTTTCGTTATTGGAGATAAAAGCAAACTCAAAGGTGTTGCCCTCAAGAATTTTGAACTCCTTAAAAATTATCCTGTAGAAATTCTTGAATTCGAATCTATAAATAGGGTACTTCTTTCAGCAATAAAGGAATCAGATGTAATAATCGACGGTATTTTTGGGACAGGACTCAATAGACCAATCGAAGGAAAGATAAAAGAACTCATTGTTGAAATCAACAATTCTAAAAAGCCAGTCGTTTCTATAGACATACCTTCTGGTGTCGATGCAAATACAGGAAGTATTCTCGGGGTTGCTGTAAAAGCAGACTACACGGTCACAATGGGACTTCCAAAAAGAGGGTTCTTTGCCTATCCAGGGTGTGATTATGTAGGAAGTCTCGTCGTTTCGCACATTTCTTATCCAAATGAACTAACGCTATCAAAGGATATACATGTTCAGATTAAATTCGTCGAGCCCTTCGATGAGCGTCCAACTAATGCCCACAAAGGGTCACTTGGAAAGGCATTGTTCATTGCAGGTTCAAGGAGATACACAGGTGCACCTTACTTCAACGCCCTGTCATTTTTAAAAAGTGGGGGCGGTATGTCTTTCCTTACAACAACCCTGGAAGTCTCAAAAATAGTTTCACAAAGGGCTCCTGAGATAGTTCAGGTTCCTCTTAAAGAAAACGAAAACGGTGCCATTTCTAAGAAAAATATCGAAGCAATTGTCGACTTTTCTAACAATGTGGATATTGTTTCAATTGGCTCAGGACTTTCAATCGACGAAGACACAGAAGAACTCGTTTTGGAAGTTGTAGAAAGAGTTCAAAAGCCCCTCATAATCGATGGCGATGCAATTACGATATTGTCAAGGCACAAGGATATCCTTATTAATAGGCAATACGACACGATATTAACTCCACATATAGGAGAGTTTGCAAGACTTACAGGGCTCACTATAGATGAAATTAAGAATGACAAATTCAGTGCACTTTTAAAGGCAATGGAAGATATTAAACATGTGATTGTTTTAAAGGGCGAATACTCGCTTATTGGATATAATGGAGATATATACATAAATACATCGGGGAATCCTGTTCTTGCAACCGCAGGAAGTGGGGATGTCCTCGTTGGCACGATAGGGGCGTCCGTCATTAGAAAAGGCAATCTTCTTTATGGCACAATTTTAGGAACATATATTCACGGTCTTTCAGGAGATTTGCTATCGAAGGAATGGAGAGAGGGTATAACTTCTTTGGATATTTTGCAAAATATTCCAAACGCAATAAGATATTACTGGGAGCACTATAAAGAATTAGAGGGGGCGTACTATGAAGGAGCACGAGATCCACGATAGGCTTTACGAAATAAAAGAAAGATTGAACCTGAGGCCTTATTCACCAATACTGAATTCTCTATTTTTAACATACAATTTTATGTTAAAGAACTATGATGTAGTTGAAACTCACGCAGAGGCGCTTTCTATGGACAGCCCAACGCCGTGTGTCCTATACGACCTCTTCAGGGGCATTTCCTACCTCATCAGAGAAAAAATATTTGATGCAAATGTTGCATTTAAGTATGTTTTAACTACCGACCCTGAAAACCAGTACGCTTACCTCTTTAAAGGCATCGTCAACTTGAAGGAAGGAAAAAACGCACAAGAACCCTTTTCAAAAGCAATAGCCCTTGCACCAAAATACGAAAAAGATGAGATAATCCGCATTACAAACGAAAAAGAAGATGAAAAACTCAAAATAATCCTCTCTGAAGAGAACATCTCAAGGAAAGAGTTTATAAGCATCCTTGAGGAACTCGAAAGGACAACAAAAAATGACCCTATCCTCAAGGTAGCACTTGCTGAAGCATATACCCACTCAGGAGAGTACGAAAAAGTAATACCACTTCTTGAGAATGTCCTTGTAAACTATCCTAACTATCCAAGAGCAAACTACATTATGGCAAGGATAATAGACGAGTTCCTTGGAAATCATGAAAAGGCAAACGATTACTTTAAGAAAGTTATTGAAGTTAACCCTCTTTCCAGATTCAGAGTCACAATCCTCGAGGACGAAAGGATTTTTAAGATTGAAGACCTGAACGAACTTATAAGCCTTTACAAAAACGAAAAACCATTGATAAGATTTTTTGAAAGCGTTTTTAACGAATTAAAGAAAGAAGAAAAACCGGAGGAATCCACTGTTCAAGTACCAAAAGTTGAGGAAAGCGTAAAAGAGGGAAAGGCAACAGAGAAGCCTCCCGAAACACCTAAAATTGAGGAAAAGTTTGAAGAGGAAAAGGCAAAAGAGCATATTGTTGAAGTGCCTAAAATTGAAGAGAGCGTAAAAGAAGAAAGTGCGATAGCCCAGGGCACACAAAAATCGCAAGATGAACTCTCAACAGGGATTAACCTTATAAAGGAAAAACGTTACGAAGAAGCGTTAAAATTCTTCTTAAATAAACTTAAAGAGTCTCAAAATAAATAGGAAGAGAAATATTAAAGACATACTCACGTCGACTATACTTCCTGTCCTGAAACCGAAGATGTGGAATTTCTTTTTACTTACAGGATAAAAAAGAGGAATCCCCTCGACTGTAGTAAAGTCTAAAACAAGGTGCGACAAAGCACCAACCAAAAAAGGAAGTATTGCAAGGTTTTTGAATATCAGGTAATATATTAGAAAAATAACAGCATAAATAAAGGGAGAGTGGAGAATTCCCCTGTGTGTGAGGTTTCCGGGCTTGTTTTTGAAGCTTTTTGACAGGGCACCAAAAGTATCGATATCCGGGAATAGGCTTCCAAATGAAACCATCGCAAGGTCAGGAAGGCTTGCATTACCTTCCAAAAATAACGCAAATGTTAGATGCGTAAAACCAGTCATAGCAAGTTATTATAACCCATTCACGCTTCATTAAAAAGGAGTTATAATTTATTTGGAGGTGGAGAATATGAAAATTAAGTACTACGGGCATTCGAGTTTTTTAATCGAAACAAACGGAATTAAGATTTTAACTGACCCTTACGACCCGTCTCTTGGATATCCAGTAAAGTTCCCAGAGGTAGACATAATAACTGTATCTCATGAGCACTTCGACCACAACGCTGTAAAATACGTTCCGAAGTATAAGAAAGTGTTAAGAGGCGTTGTATCTCAAGAGATCGAAGGTGTAAAATTCGAAAGTATTGAGGCGTATCACGACACGAAAAAGGGTATAGAAAGAGGCGTAATTCACCTTTTCAAGATTACTTCTGAAGGTATCTCATTACTCCACTTTGGAGACCTTGGAGACAAAAGGTTTAACGATACTCAAAAGGCATTCATAAAAGGCACGAATATCTTCTTTATACCTATTGGCTCGGTCTTCACAATCGGTCCAAACGAGGCTAAAGAAATCATTAACGAATTCAAACCCAACATCGCAATCCCGATGCACTACAAACTAAAGGGCTTGACGCTAAATCTCCTCACCATCGATGAATTCACAAAAGGAATCAATTACAAAATGTTGAAGGAGTTAGAGGTAACAAAAGAAACACTTCCCCAGGGAGAAATTATTGTTCTTGAGCCCCAGTTTTAGAAGTAGTTCTTCTGTTATATAGGTCGAAAAGAAAAGCAAAAATAACGAAACCAATTGAAAACCACTGGTTCGGCGTAAGTCCAAGGAACCTATTCGGGATATAGCGAATGAACTCGATTGCAAAAAGCATCGGAGGAAAGATGTATCCAAAATAAGTAAATAACTTCCCCTCGTAAAGATTTTTGTCTCTTCTAAGGATGTAGATTAGTGCAAAGAAAGTAATCCATCCGCTCAGAGCATTGAGAAGTTGTGCAGGATAAAGAGCAGTATTCAGGAGGTCGCACTGCGATTTAGGGTTAGTGAAAACAAGCGAAAACGGAAATATCTTGGGCCACCATGATGGCACAGGGAGCCCATAGCAACAGCCATTAAAGAAACAAGCAAATTTCCCAATGCCATAGCCAATAGAAACACCAAGTGCACCTGCATCCAGAATTTTTCTAATGGATATTTTGTAAAACCTCGATGCGATAAAAATTGCAATAAGCCCTCCCAAAACCATTCCTTCAAAGGAGAGCCCTCCTTCCCAGAAGGCAAAAATCGTAAGGGGACGCTTGAGATATGTCGATAAATATGGCGATGCGAACACCCAGAAAACTCTTGCGCCTAATATTCCGCCAATGAGTGCCCAGATTACAACATTAAGAAAAGTATCTTCGTCAACTCCCCTTTCTCTCACATACCTGAGCGCAGTGAGGATGCCTACAATTGCAGCAATAGCAACGATTACGCCGTAAGTCCTTAACTCGTAGTTACCAATCTTTATCAAAACTGGATACATTTTTTACCTCCCTCAGTATATTTCGTCTTTTGCATTTTTCTTTTTAATATCCTTCATCTCTTTTACAAATTCCTCATCATACGGACGCACATTTATCGGAAGTGGAAGGGGCACAGCGTATCCAAAAACGAGCGCCTGCTTTTGCTCAAGCGTTGAAAGAATTTTTACAAGCCTCTTTGAGTGAGAACTCCCCTGGAAAACAGCGCTTATGTCGTTTTCGTCCTTAAGTTCCATAACAAGTCTCGTCCCTATTTGAGAAAGCACTTCAGGATCTATTTCACTTGGCCTCTGGTCGATAATAAAGAGGGTGACATTAAATTTCCTCATCTCCCTTGCAATTCGCCCAAATATGTTAGTTGCCTCATACTGCTTTGACAAAAACTTGTGCGCCTCTTCTATTGCTATCGTAACACGGTTTTTAATACTTCCTTCGCTTTGTTCTGAGAATTTTTCGAAGATTCTCCTTGTTATGACATTCGAAACAAAGTAATAGGTGAGCCTGTCGTCCCTGTAATTGCCTGAAAACTGGACAACAACGCTTACTCCATTCTCAAGGTTTTCTATTATCTCGTTTATTGAGTTACTCTTCCCAATGTTTTTGAGAAAGTCAAGGGTTTTTAACTTCTTAAGATGCCTTACAAGTGCATCAAGAGACTCGAGGTTTACACCAAGCCTTTCTGCTTCGCCTTTTTTATCCGAAATGTTATCGTAAATATCGAGAAGGTATTCAAGCCAGTTACCTTGCTTCTGAGCAACAATTTCAAGCGTCTCGAGGGACTTTGGAGAGAATTTTAACTGGTCTTCAACAAGTGCAATATCCTCAGGTTCAACATCTTTGTATGAAATCTCTATGTATTTGTTTGCATCCTTGTTTGCAGTTGACACATCAAAAATTTTAACCCTATCAGGGAAAAGGCTTGCAAGAGAATCAATGCTTCTTCCATCTTCAGTCCTAATGCTTCTGCCGTGTTCGTTATGCATATCGAAAACAAGGAGCGTAGAGATGCCCTGCTTTATGAGCCCTGCAAAAATTATCCTTGCAAGGAAAGATTTTCCAGATCCCGTTATGCCAAAAAGCCCTGTGTTTCTCATCGAAAGTTTTTCCAGGTCTATGTAGAGCCGCTCACTACTTGTAAGGGGAGTCCCTATGAAAAATGCGTTTTTTTGGGGAATTATCCTCAAGAAGTCCTGGGAGCGCACATTCCTTACCTTTGCAAAGTGCGTAGGAAGGGTTTTAACGGTTGTCCCGAAGGCATTAGCACTTTTTGGAAGCGCAAGATAAGGAAATATTGAAATTTCATTATATATGTATGAGGATGCGGCAATTTTTTCTATACCACCGTCAACTTCCTCGTCAACGGGCGGATCGAAGAACACCTCATCTGTCGTTGCCTTGAGGCGTATGTCGTCAATGACACACAGGTAGTCCATATTTTTCCCTTCGACAACGACAAAATCTCCAATTCTGATGTTCTCTGGATTTACAAATGTATTTACCTTGAAGGTGAGCCCCTCTCCAAAGGAGCCAGAGACAATATATCCTATGTATTCGTTTTCCATTTTAACCTTTTACTCCTCTTACAATTTCCATAAGTGATGCATAATCCCTTCTGAAAGAAGAGGAAAGCACAGGCAAAAACTCCTTCAGTTTTTCCGTTCGTTCGTTTTCGTCAAACTGCAAAAAGTAATTTCTAAGAAGGTTTATTATCGCCTTGTTTCTCTTTGGGAATTTACCTATGTCTATAAGGGAGAGCTCTCGCACCACGAAACTATTTTCAAGAATATTCTTCACCTCTTCACTTTCAACCTCATAAAGGAGTGCATTTATAACAGGTGATTTCGATACAGGAAAAAGGTGGTCTTTATCGAGTTCTGCAAGAGGATAAATCCTTACAAGGTACCTCAGGTAGTCGCTTACATGAGGATACATTTCCTCTATTTTATCCTCGGGAATACCGTAGGCATCGTGGCTTCCTCCTGGGATCATATTCATATAGAGGTCATCAAGGACTACAAAAACAATGCTATTAACTTTTGTTGTTTTTAAAAGTGTCCCTATTGGTAGCGTTGCTCTTTCTTTAGGTTCTGCAAGGATATCGAGTCCCTCAATTGAAACGATTTCTGCTATATGCATTTTTTCCATTTCAAATATATTATATTGAATACTTGAAAAAAATAATCAAATTTGTATTATTAAAACAAAGGAGGTTGAAAAGATGATATTGGACGGAAAAGAGATTGCTTTAAGGCTGCAAAACGAAATAAGGACAAATGTTGAAGAGTTGAAGAAAAGGCTCGTAAGCCCGGCGCTTGCTGTAATTCAGGTTGGGGAGGAGAAGGCTTCTGAAAGTTACGCAAAAAACATAAGAAAAGAGGGAGAAGCACTTGGCATTTATGTAGAGCACCATAAACTTTCAGTCGAGATTTCTGAAGAAGATCTCCTGTACAACATAAGAAACCTTAATGCAAGAAAAGATATCCATGGGATTTTAGTTGAACTTCCACTTCCCGCTCACATAAACAAAGCAAAGGTTGTAGAAGCAATCGCTCCTGAAAAGGATGTAGATGGCTTCCACCCGATTAATTTTGGAAAACTGTTCGAAGGAACAACTCCTTTTCCTCCTGCAACAGCCCAGGCAATAATAACTGCGATTAAATCGGTTGTTACAATCGAGGGAAAATTTGCAGTAATCGTGGGAAGAAGTAACATTGTTGGAAAGCCAACAGCAGCACTTCTTTTACAGGAAAATGCAACTATTACCATAGCACACTCAAGGACAAGAAACCTTCAAGACCTAACGAAGATGGCAGATATCCTCGTTGTATCTGTTGGAAAGCCAAAGCTTATTGGAAGGGATTTCGTTAAACCCGGTGCAGTAGTAATCGATGCAGGCATAAACAAAATTGATGGAAAACTTGTAGGTGATGTTGATTTTGATAGCGTAAAAGATGTAGCAAGTTACATAACGCCCGTTCCAGGAGGTATTGGTGTTTTAACAACACTAATGCTATTTAGAAACACGGTTAAAGCAGCAACGCTACAGAATAGAATTGTTTAGAGGTGAGAAATGCACGAAGGAGAAAGAAAGTTAGAGTGGGCTTTCACCCACATGAAAATTCTTCAAAAGATAAAAGAGGATTTTGAAAAGAGATTGCCTTTTAAGGGCGTAAACATTGCACTATCAATTCATCTTGAAGCGAAAACCGCAAACCTTGCAAAAGTGCTTAAGATGGGTGGTGCAAACATCTATGTGTCTGGCTCAAATCCGCTTACGACACAGGACGATGTTGCAGAGGCATTGAGGAACTTCGGTATTCCAGTTTTTGCAAGAAGAGGTGAAACTGAGGAAGAGCATCTCGAAAACATCAAAAAGACCCTTGAAGTGAAACCTCACATAGTTATTGACGACGGTGGAGACCTCGTCCATCTTCTCCACTATGAAAGAAAAGACCTTTTGAAGGGTGTTCTGGGGGCTTGTGAGGAGACTACAACTGGTGTTATACGAGACAAGGCACTCGAAAACGCAAAACTCCTGAAGTTCCCCGTAATTGCAGTAAATAATGGGAAATGTAAGCACCTTTTCGATAACAGATACGGCACGGGGCAATCGACCTGGGATGCGATAATGAGGACAACAAACATTAATATTGCAGGAAAGACTGCTGTAGTTGCTGGATACGGCTGGGTTGGAAAAGGCGTTGCAATGCGCGCTCGTGGACTTGGCGCACGGGTCGTGGTAACCGAGGTAGACCCAGTCAAAGCAATCGAAGCATATATGGATGGTTTTGAAGTTATGGAAATGAAAAACGCAGCGAAAATTGGCGACATTTTTGTAACCTGCACCGGAAATACGAATGTTATCGACTCGAGACACTTTGAACTTCTAAAAGATGGAGCAATCCTCACTAACGCAGGCCACTTTAATGTTGAAGTTGCAATGGATGAACTTGAGAAAGAAAAGGTTTCAAAGCGTGAGGTAAGGAAAAATATAGACGAATACACCCTCAAAAACGGAAGGCGCATTTATGTCCTTGGTGAAGGGCGCCTTGTGAACCTCGCTTGTGCAGATGGTCACCCGATCGAGATAATGGATCTGTCATTTGCACTCCAGGCACTTTCGGCGGAATATCTTCTTACACACAAACTCGAAAACAGGGTTTACGATGTCCCCGAAGAAATTGACACAAAGGTTGCGAAGTTATTTTTGGAAGCAAACGGAATAAAGATAGACAAACTTACAAAAAAGCAGATAGATTATCTTACAAAACCACATTAAGGAGAGAAAGTGAAAAAAGAAGAACTGGAGCGCATTGAATCCCTCGAAAAAAGGCTCTTCGAAATAGAGGAGAGGTTATCCGACATCGAAAACGCCATTGAAAACATCCTCGACCTCTTCCAGAACATGCTTTCAGGCGAGCCAAACGTTACAAAAAATTAGGAGGTAAAATATGTCTTTAATAGTTACGGTTTATGTGCCATCGGGCATAGTGATGGCATCTGATAGCAGACAAACTGTCTCCCTTCAGAGGCAGGATATCCCAAATTCAACTCCCATCCCCATAGTGAGTTCTGATTATGTCTACAAGACTTTCCTTCTCTCGAAAAATGGCGTTGGTATATCCACTTTTGGAGAAACATTTTTAGGCGGTATCCCAATGGACTTCTACATCCAAAAGTTCGAAGAGGAGATAGTCCAGCCCCACGACACAGTCGAGGAAATAACTAACAAACTTCTCAATTTCTTCAGGCCTTCATTTCCAAACGCAGACACTTCTTTCCATATCGCAGGCTATGTAAAGGAAGGGAAAAGTAGCGTTCCTTATGTTTACCATATAAACATAAAGAGAAACGAAAAGGTGAGGGTTAATTATTCACCTGAAATGAAGAAAGTTCTATACGGTGCAAGTTGGGGAGGAGAAGGAGATATCCTTAACGAGATCTTGAACCCTGTATTTGTAAAAGACCCTCAGGGAAATTGTGTTCAAATTCCAAAGTCGCCAATCCTGTGGGATGCAATGCCCATACAAGATGCAATTGATTTTGCGGTTTACGCAATACAAACAACCATCGACACAATGCGCTTCCAGGCAAGACCAAAAACAGTAGGAGGACCAATTGATGTTCTCCTCATAACTGCTGAGGGTGGAAAGTTCATAAGGCGAAAAGAAATTAAATAATAATGTTTGTTACTATATCAGTTGTTATCGTTTCGCTTGTCCTCATATATGGGATATTTATCGAGCGCTTACAGGTCGAGACTACGCACATCTCGTTTGGAAGTAACCTTGGAATAAAGTTTGCTCACATTACAGACCTCCATTTTTCAAGAGAAAGTATCCGTGAGAAAAAAGTCCTCGAAATCCTAAAAGAGGGAGCTCCTGATGTAATTTTCATTACGGGAGATATAGTAAACTACAGAAGAAACTTTGTCGCATCGAATTACTTAAAAAAGATCGTAGATCTCGGAAAGCCCGTTTACTTCGTTCTCGGAAATTGGGACTATAAGGTAAGGGATGTCGAGAATTTAAAAAACGCCCTCAAATCACTTTCAATAATCGTCCTTGAAAACGAAAGCATTATATTCGAAAAATGGGATACGAAGATAAACATTATTGGGGTTTCAGACCCTTACACAAAAAGAGCAGACCTCAAAAAGGCGATGTCGAATATCGATAAAACCCTCTACACAATCCTTTTAGCACACTCGCCTGACATATTTTATGAAGCAGTTGCACAAAACATTGATCTTGTTCTTGCAGGGCACCTTCACGGAGGACAGGTAAGGCTTCCTTTCTTGAAGTTTGCGATATACTCACCTTCGAAGTATGGTTCAAGGTTCCTGTACGGAATTTTTAGAAATAATTCAACAACAATGTATGTGAATAGAGGCATTGGCGAAAGCCACTTCCCCATAAGGATTTTTTCAAAACCTGAGGTCCTTATCGGAGAAATATAAATTTGGATATAATTACCTTGGAAAGAAAGGAGGCAGTATGAAAGATTTAAAGAAAGTCGTAATCCCTGTAGGTGGCTTTGGAACGAGGCTTCTTCCCATTACAAAGTCTCAGCCAAAAGAGATGCTCCCAATTGTAGATAAGCCAGCAGTGCAGTATGTAGTGGAGGAAGCAATAAACTCTGGCATTAAAGACATCCTCCTTGTAACGGGAAGAGGAAAAAGGGCAATCGAAGATTACTTTGACTACGCAATTGAACTCGAAAACGAACTTGAGCAAAAAGGAAAGCACGACCTTTTAAAGATAGTAAGGGAAACAAGCGAACTTGCATCGATTTTCTACGTGAGGCAGAAGTTAGCAAGGGGGCTTGGCGATGCAGTATACCAGGCAAAAGGCTTCATTAACGACGAGTACTTTGGGGTACTCCTTGCAGATGATATCATAGACGCAGAAGTCCCTGTTTTGAAGCAAATGATTGACATACACAAAAAATACGGCGGAAATGTCATCGCTGTCATGAAGGTACCAATGCAGGATGTTAAGTCCTATGGCATAATCGAAGGAAAGAAAATTGGAGAACATGTGTATGATGTAAAAGACCTTGTAGAGAAGCCCGACCCGATGGAAGCCCCTTCAAACCTTGCAATAGTCGGAAGATATATCCTCAACAACACGATTTTCGATGCACTCGAAAAAACAGAGCCAGGTAAAAACGGAGAAATACAATTAACTGATGCGATAAGAAAACTCCTTTTAAACGAAAGAGTCTTTGCTTACGAATTTGAGGGCACTCGTTATGATGTTGGCGAAAAACTTGGGCTTATAAAGGCAAACATTGCATTTTCCTTGAAGAGAGAAGACTTAAGTGCCGAACTCAAAAAGTACCTTAAAGACCTATGCAAAGGAGACTAATTCCCCATACATAACTTCAGGTGAAACCGAGAGGACTTTAACCATTGCAATTGAGTTTATTGGGGCGTTTCCTTTAAACTCCACCTTAAGGTAATGTGGGGTAAAGCCAGTGAGGTTTCCGTTTATCTCTTCCTCCACAAGCACAGGGACTACACGCCCAATGAAGCGCTCCTTAAACTCCTTTGCTATTGCGTTTGCAAACTCTCGAACACGCTCGCTTCTCACTGTTTTTGTGATTTCAGGGACGCTTTCTTTAAAGTAATAGGCAGGGGTAAAAGGCCTCTTTGAGTATCTGAAGACATGCACCTTCGAAAAGTTTGCTTCCCTTATTATCGAAAGGGAATTCAAAAATGCATCCTCAGTTTCAAAAGGGAATCCTACAATTATATCTGTTGAGATCGAAAAATCTGGGTCAATATCCCTTAACTTCATAACAATCTTTAAGAAATCCTCTCTCGTGTAGCCTCTATTCATCCTTTTGAGTATTTCATTATCCCCCGACTGAAGCGATATGTGGAGGTGGGGTTGGAGTGCGTAAGGCTCCTTGAACTCATCGATAAGCGCATCGCTTACATGCTTTGGATGGATGGATGAGATCCTGAGCCTCTTTAACCCATCGACCTTCTTCAAGTCTCTTATAAGATCAACAATTGTTATCCCAAGGTCCTCGCCATACTTTCCAATTTCCGTTCCGGTGAGCACTATCTCCTTAAAGCCGTTATCAACAAGCCTTTTAACTTCATCCAGGACTAATTCTTTTTTCTTACTCTTTATCTCGTGCCCCCTTACAAAAGGCACAATACAATAGGTGCAGAAGTTGTTGCACCCTTCCTCTATCTTTACGAAGGCACGGGACCTTTCAAGAAAACTCTGAATTCGCTCTTCCTCTTTTCCCTTTATCTCCTCGCCATTTTTTATGAACTCCCCGATCTTACTCCTTGCACCTCTATAAAAATAGACTTTTCCAATACGCGCCTCGTTATGCAGGTTAACATAACAACCAGTAAGGATTACCTTAGCATCAGGATTTTTCCTTAAAGCCTCGTTTAATGCCTTACGGGTCTCACGCTCTGCTTTTTCCGTAACAACGCACGAGTTAACAATGTAAATATCTGCAAAATCCTTGAAATCAACTTCGGAAAACCCTTCTTTAATAAGGGATTCCCTCATTAGTTCTGATTCGTACTGGTTTGTCTTGCAGCCAAGAGTGAATATAGAAAATTTCATCCTAAAATCTTTTCTGAGAGTTGCTCGAGCTTATTTGCAATCTCCTCAAGGACAAAAATCCCTTTTATGTAGTCCATCCTGATGGGACCTAAAAGCCCCAATGTCCCTTCGAGTTCTTTAATTGAATACTTCACCGTTATGAGGCTATAGTCCCATAACTCAGGGAGTTTGTTCTCCTCACCAATCACAAGTTGCAGTTTTTCTTCCTTGGGGACATCGTTAAGTATCTTTTCGAGCGCCTCTTTCTCCTCAAGGATATTGAGAAGAAACTTCAGTCTCTCCTCTGCAATCTGAATTTGAGTCGTAAGAAGGTTTGAAATGCCCCTTATGAATATCTCTTTTGTTTTTCTTTTATCGTACTCATTTTTAAGAGCCTCGTAAAACTTCGAAACGATTTCGCTACCTTTAAGGTCAATTTCGTCAATGTAGAACTTATTTTCAAGGAGTTCTTTAAGTGCACTCTTAAGCGTTTTCCCCTGTAATTTCGAATTGAGGAAGTTTTCAAGGTATCTTAAGCCCTCTTCTTCTATTGTATAATTCCCAAGAAGTATTGCTTCAGTTGTTTGCGTTGTCGTAACGATAACTGTGAAAAGCAAATTCGTTGCAAGGAAGAAATGGATATACCTCAACCTCTCATCCTCATAACAAGGGGAGACTACCAATGATATCTCGTTTGTGTACTTCGAAATGAGGTCTGATATCTGAGAAAGTATCTCTGAAAGGTTTTTAATCTTCTCAGGCTCAGGCAACTTTATCTCTGAAAGCCTTATTTTCCTCTTCTCTTTAAGCGTTTCCTCTACGAAATACCTAAAGCCCTTACTTGTAGGGATCCTTCCAGAGGATGCGTGCACCTGTGTTAGGAATCCCATCTCGTCAAGTTCTGCCATATAATTCCTTACAGTTGCAGAAGAAACAGGAAAATTAACACTCTTTGCAACCCGCTCAGAAGAGACGGGCTCTCCCGTTTCAATATATTCTTTTACAACCTCTTTTAATACTTCAGACCTTCTCTTGTCAAGTTCCATAGCATATATATTATAACATAAATTTTGATGTTTATTGATTTTGTGTATAATTTGAAAGAACGGGTATTTTTTGGAAAATTTGAGTTTTGAGAGGTGAAAAATGTTAAGAAAACTCATTGAAGAACCGCATTCAAGTGAAAGAGTTTCAAACTTCAACATAGTTTTAAGAGACCTTAAGGCATTCGTTTCAGTCCCCTTCCATATTTCCTGGTACAGGAGTGCAGAGTCAAAAAAGGTGTTCCCCTTACTTCTTCAGGAACTGCAGGACCTCAATCCCGATAGAATAAGGCTAAAGAAGTTTTTGCCAGGGTATAATCCCTTCTTCAAACATCTTGACTTCTTGCAGTACTATCTTTACGAGGAAAATGGCATACCTCTGGGTCGTATCGCATCCCTTATCGATAGAAACTACAAAGAAAAGAAATACGAGGGACGCATTGGTATAATCGGGCTGTTTGAAGCAGAGACTAAAGAAATAGGTTATAAACTTCTTGATACAGCAATTAAAGACCTCAAAAACGAAGGGTGCACAAAAATTATCGGACCTATGAGGTTTAATGCATCGGGTGAAGCAGGACTTTTAATAGACGGTTTCAACCACACGCCAATGCCAATGGAACCATATAACCCTCCATATTACAAGGATATTTTCGACCAGTATGGCGAAAAAGAAAACGACTGGTTCTCTTTCCTTGTAGATCAGGAGAAGGCATCGAAATATATGGAAAGGGTTACAAGCGTTCTTAATAATAGGTACGACATAGAAGAAAAACTGAGGCAAGAAGGCATCATAATAAGGGATGCAAATATGAAAGACTATAAAAACGAAATTGAAAAAATCCGCACTATTTACAACGCAGCCTGGGACACGATAGAGCACCCGCAGTTTGAAAAGTTCGAAGACGACGAGTTTGACTATATCGCAGCATCTCTCAAACAGGTTGCGCTTCCTGAACTCATATATATCGTTGAGGAAAATGGAAACCCTATAGGCGTTTCGGTTACGATACCAAATATTAACGAGGTTGTAAAGGAAGTTGACGACAAGCTATTCAAGAAATTTATGCCCCATAGGGAATCAATCTCAATTGCGGATACCTATAGAGACCTCATAATTTTCAGGGAAATTACAAGGCGTCTCAAAAGTAAGAAATTTAAGAGCGCAAGGATATTCATATTGGGACTCCTGAAGAAGAGGACAGGGCTTGATGCGCTCCTCTACAAGAGGACATTCGATGTTGGGACAAGCCTCGGCATGGAATACGCATCGGCTTCACAAATTGCAGACACCAACCTCAATATGACAAACCCTCTTATGAAGATGGGAGAAGTTGGCTTTACCTGGCGCGTCTATAACATCAAGTACTAACTCTTTTTAAAGGGCAAACTTAAAAGAAACATTACCGAGATAACGAAGACGATTGCAGGGCCGGTGGGAAGGTTAAAGGCGTAAGATGCAAATATTCCTACAATACTTCCCACAATGCCAAAGGCAATTGAGTAAATAAAAGTCTCTCTCATATTCCTCGATAGGTTTAGTGCTGTTGCAGGCGGGATAACGACAAGCGCAGAAACAAGGATAATTCCAACAATTTTTGTTGATATCAAGACCACAAGCGAGAGTATCGCCATAAAAATATAATCGAGAAGTGAAACATTGTGCCCTCTTATCTTTGCAAAATCCCTGTCAACCGCAATGAGGATGAACCTCTTCAAAAGCAAAAACATAAGGAGAAGTACAGGAATTGAAATCCCTACAATGAGGTAGATATCAAATCGCGAAGTTGAAAGGATATCTCCAAAAAGGTAGCTCATTAAGTCAGGCTTGTATCCTTTTATGAAGGATATGAGAATAAGACCAACACTCATCGTAAATGGAAGAAGGATACCAATGATGGTGTCTTCAAACAGACGCGACCTCTCTACAAAATACGATACAGCAAGCCCCGTCAAAAGCCCCACGCCTATTGCACCTAAAAAAGGATTTGTATTTGTTAAATAAGCAATTGCAACACCTGCAAGGGACGCATGCGAAACAGCATGTGCAAAGAAAGACATTTTTCTTATGACTACAAAAACGCCTACAAGAGCGCATAAGAAACTCGTTAAAATTCCAGCAACAAGACTTCTAATGATTATTGGGCTCATCTTCCTTGTAGAACTCGCACGGCCCTCCTTCCTTACAAATTTTGTGCTTATAGGTAGAAACATCCTTTCCAAAGATAATTTCGAAGTTTTCCTCAAAGAACACACTTTCAGGCGGACCAAAACAAATGAGTTTTCTATTTATACAAATGGCTACATCTGCAATCTTAGTTATATTGTAAACATCATGTGACACAAGAACAATTGTTACATTATATGTTTCCTTGAGGTAATTCAAAAACTCATAAAAGGCTCGCTCACCAATCTTATCAACGCCCGAGAAAGGCTCATCAAAAAGCATGAGTTTTGGTTTCGAAAGTAGTGCCCGGACGATCAAAACCCTCTGGAGTTCGCCACCCGAAAGTTCAGAAATCTTTTTAGAAAGTAGCCTCTTCACATCTCCAACTGATGCAAACTCGTTAATTCTATCTTTAAGGTTGCCTTTATCTTCAGAAGAAATTTCAAAAAACTCATACACAGTTAAGGGCAAGTTTTTCACACCCTCAAACCGCTGCGGCACATAGGAAATCCTGAGCCTTTCGTCTTTTGTAAGAAGTTCCGTATCCTTACCGAAAATCTTTACGCTCCCTTCGTATGGCACAAGCCCAAGTATAGCCTTTAGAAGTGTCGTTTTTCCAGCACCATTCGGGCCCAGGATCACCGCAAACTGCCCTTCCTGAACCTCAAAAGAAACATCGTGCAGGGGCTTAAAGCCATTAAAACTTACCGTTAAATTTTTTACTTCGAGAATCGTTTTTTCCATTATTTTAGCGCATCGTAAATCGTATCTACATTATACTCCATAAGTTCAATATATGTCTTTATTTTTTCTCCATCACCCAGAGGCATTAAGTCGATGACCTTAACCCCTGTATCCTCAATAATCGATTTGTATATGTCAGAAGAGAGTTCTGGTTCTTTAAACACGACTTTCACATTGTACTTCTTAATGAGGTTCTCAATTTCTATAATCTGCTTTGGTGTTGGCATCTTGTTTGGATCCGGTTCAATTGATGCAAGAATATTAAGCCCAAAGTACTCTGCAAAATACGGGAAGGCATCATGGAAGGTAATAACATTTCGATTTTGCAAGGTATTCAACTTCTCCTTGAGTTCACTTGCTTTCGTAAGAATTTGGCTCTTGTATGTTTCGAAATTCTTCTCATAAGTGTCCTTATGCGCTGGGTCAATTTCAATAAGCGTGTTCTTTATCACTTCGCTTTGTTTAATGAAATACTCAGGATTAAGCCATAGGTGAGGGTTCCCCTCGTGCTTTTCAACAACATCTTTAAGAGGCTCTGATACATTAACCACCCTTGCATTAAGCGAAGACATAACAGGCTTCAAAAACTCCTCAAGCCCGAAATTGTTCTCGAAAATGACAGAAACACCTTCAAGATTCTTAATATCCTGTGGCGTAAGTGAGTATGTGTGTGGCGAACTTCCCGGCGGCACAATAACAACAACATCAACAAGTCCACCCGAAATTGCCTGAACTGCATCGTAAAAAGGGTAAATGGTAACCGCAACCTTTAACTTCGAGGTTTCTTTCTTTCCACAACCAGTAAAAAGCCCAACTGTTAAAACCAAAACGATAGCAACTATGAATAATTTTCTCATCTCGTCACCTCCTACATATTATAGCACGAGAGGAG
>JAEMPV010000030.1 GCA_022759145.1 Caldisericum sp. | reverse complement strand
TTTGAAGTTTTCAAGAACTTCTTTGAGGCTTTCATGGGGTATTACCGTTTTCATAGACCAAGTGACTAAAGAAAGTATGAAATAAACTTATTAGAAGGGGAGGGTGAAAAGATGATAGCACTAAAACTTCAAAAGATTTACGAAATTACAGGCAAGATCGAGCTTTTGACTGGTTTACGCATTGGTTCAGGTAATACAGAAATGCATATTGGGGGAGTTGATAATTTAGTTGTAAAACATCCTTATACCAATGAGCCTTACATTCCAGGTTCAAGTTTAAAAGGGAAAATTAGAAGTTTACTTGAGTATTACTTTGGCTTACCTACACATTCTTATAGAGTAGATCGTAATAGTGGAGGAGTAACTTCTTATAAACTTTTAACGGAAAACAACATCTCTGAAGATGTTAAAAGTAACGCCAGAATCATTTTAAAACTTTTTGGTCTTTCTGGTAGCGGAAGCGAAGTTTTAGAGAAAGTAGGTCCAACGAGGGTGGCGTTTTCTGATTGTTTCTTTACTGAAGAGTTTAAAGGTAAATTAGAAAAAGAAAGGTTACCCTATACCGAAATAAAAGCAGAAAATCGTATCAACAGAATAACAGGAACTGCTGAACACCCTCGTTTTACAGAAAGAGTGCCAGCAGGAGCAGAATTTAATTTTCGAATTACTTTAAAAATCTACTCTAATGAAGATGAAGATGAAGAACTACTTGATATCCTTCTCAAGGGTATGAAGCTTCTTGAGCTTGATTACTTAGGAGGTTGTGGTTCAAGAGGTTACGGAAGAATAAAATTTCATTTTGATGACGAAAAGATAAAACAAAAGTTTGAAAGCATAACTCTTTTTTGATTATAAAGTTTTCTACAGAGGAGGATTAAGTTGAAAACCTATCAAATTATCATAAAACCTCTAACCGGTTTTGGGACTCCGTTAAAAGGTGATACCTTATTCGGACACATATGCTGGCAAATTTATTACGATAAAGATTTAGTTGGTAAGGATTTAGAAACTTTACTTAGTGATTACTTAAAAAATCCTTTTGTATAGTTTCTTCAGCCTATCCATATATAGACCGAAATAGTAGTGATGAAGCTAAAATATATCTTAAAAAACCAACTTTACCTTTACACTTTTTGTTTAGCTTACCTGAGGAAGAGTTGGTTCAAAAAAGAAAAGAATTAAAAGCTAAAGAATATTTTGTATACAAGCCCCCTTTATCCCCATTAAATCAAATAGAATACTTGTCATCGGATGATGTAATCATAGTGAAAGATGAGCAAGTTAGATGCACTATACACAGACTTTTAGGGACTACAAGTAGAGGAGGATTTGCTCCCTTTGTAGTTTCCAAGCTTTGGTATATAACTAAGCTTGTTCTTTTTGTCGGAGTTAGAGAGGATATACCTATCGAAGGAATTATTGAAGCGTTAAAGCGGATAGGAAAATTTGGATACGGAAGGGATGCTACTGCAGGATGGGGCAAATTCGAGGTATTAAGCTATGAGGAAATTGACTTCTATGCAAACATTAGACAAACAGAAAATGCCTACTATGCTCTATCACCTGTCGTTCCTGACAAAAGCGGTAATTATGCTGAAATTTTTTACGAACCCTTTATTCGGTTTGGTCGTCATGGAGATGTCTTAAGCGCGTCTCCTAACCCCTTTAAATCTCCAGTCCTCATGGCTGATGAAGGAGCAATTTTAATCCCAAAAAAGTTTGAAAAAAGAATTTATGTAGGCAGGGCAATTTTAGGAGTATCTTCGGTTAAAGAAAAGGCTGTCCACCAAGGTTATTCTTTGGTTATACCAGTGGAGGTAAGATATGATAAGATACAAGATAACCATTGAAGCCTTAAGCCCAATTCATATTGGATGCGATGAAGTTTTATCACCAATTGAGTTTGTAATAGATAGCTATGAAAGTAAACTAATTAAATTTTCACTTTTTGACCTATTAGAAGTTCTTTCCTTAGAAGAGAGAGATGAACTTGATAGAATTGCAAACAAAAAGGATACTTCAGCATTGGTTGATCTATATAAATTCTATGCTTATCGTTTAAAGGACAAGATAAAAAAGCTTCCTAATATAAAACAATACGATATACCTTATGAGCTTGCAAAAAGATATGATGAGGTCTTGAGACTAACTTCAGATGAGATACTTCAAAATTTTAATAACTTTGAAATTCCAAGGACCTACTTTAATCCCTTAACCGAACAACCGATTATCCCAGGAAGCTCTCTCAAGGGGGCCTTAAGAACAGGGTATTTAGAGTTTTTATTAAAGAAAAACGAAAACAACCCCTCAATAAGAGAAATTATTGAAAGAGTTAATAATATTAATTCGCGTATGAGGAGGAGAGAAATAAATGAAATAATGGAAACTTTAGAAAAACAATTACTAAACTGTCCTAATCCTTCGAAAGACCCTTTTGGTGCGTTAAAGATTTCTGATTTAAACCCTATTTCTCCTATTGAAACTAAAATATTATACCAAGTAAATGTAAGCAAACAAAAAGGAGAAACAAGAGGCAGACTTACCTTGCCTATCGAGGTCATACCGCCTGGGGCAAAGTTTGAAGGCATTTTAGAAATAAAAGTAGAAACAGAAAATTTAAAACAAAATCCAGTGAAGATTGAAATGTCCAAGTTGATAGAAGGAATATGGGGACACTTTAGGGTGATACATAAAAATGAATGCGATTTGGCTGAAAATATTGGTTTTAAGATCTTCGGTCTACACGAGTATCATAAGATGGATAATAAAGAAAGAAAGGTTATTCTCATCAAGCTTGGAAAACACTCCGGAGCAGAAGCTATGACTATAGATAAAATAAGAAAAATCTTAATTAGAAGAGAGGGAGATAAAATTGAATATCAAGCTTCACCGACAACAATTTGGCTTGCCAGCGAGCAAAAGAAAAATATTTCTCAAGCCATGCCTTTTGGTTGGGCGCTTTTAAGGTTTGAAAAACTTTCATAAAACATGACCGAGCTTGAAATACCATACAAAATTATAAATATCACCTGCGAACCAATTGATGAACTACACTTACCCTCATTCAAAGGTTCCTCTTTCAGAGGGGTAATAGGGAGAACCTTAAGACAAGCCCTGTGTGTTTTAAAAAGCTATAAAGATTGCCATCAATGTCCAATCTACAAAAACTGCTATTATGCTTACATCTTTGAGACAATTCCTGATCCCCATAAAAAACTGCCTTTCAATCTTCACAAATATCCTTCTATCCCGCATCCTTTTGTCATTGAACCCCCTTTAGATAACAAAAACATCTTTAAATCCGGGGAAACCTTTTTGTTAAAAATAGTCTTGATAGGAAAAGCTGTATCTTATGAACCCTATTTCATACTTGCAGTTGAGTTAGCAGGTGAGCATGGCATCGGAAAAGAGAATAGAAAGTTTATTCTTAAAGATACTTTATCTACGGATATTTTAAGATTAAGTGTAAATTTTCCACTAACTAACAATGTTTTACATCATCAGAAATCATCTAAAGTATTAATAAACATTCTTACGCCTCTAAGATTAATTCATAATAAAAAGCTTGTTCGAAAATTAGAATTTCATCATATTGTTCGTTCATTATTAAGAAGGCTAACTGTATTATACTATTACCATGTTTCGGAGAAACTACCAGAAATACCTGCTAAGGCTTTAATTGAGCTCGCTGAAAAGGTAAAGGTAGTAGATAATAATCTTAAATGGTATGATTGGGAACGATTTTCTTATAGACAAGAAAAAAGGATGAAGTTAGGAGGACTAATAGGCAATATTACCTTTGAAGGACCAATTGAACCATTTTTCCCTTTATTAAAAGCTGGTGAAATATTACATTGCGGGAAAAACACTTCTTTTGGTCTGGGAAAGTATGAAATCGTTGAAGTTTAAGGAGACCATCGATGAAGCTAATTTACCAAATTGGAAGGCTTGAGCGAGGTGCCTTTAATCCCATTAAATTTGAAGTTCATGGAAAGGTATACGAAGCTCTACTTAGTTCTTTTGCTCTT
>JAEMPV010000029.1 GCA_022759145.1 Caldisericum sp. | reverse complement strand
GGTTTTTGCATCACCCTGTTTTACCCTCTAAAGTTAACAATGTTAGAATTGTAGTGAAAGTCTAACTATGAATGATAGCACTGTTAACAAAAATCGGGGTGTCACTTTCACGACCTAGAATTTATACCGTGGACTCTCATTCTTTAATCCACTACAAAATCAAAAATAATATACGATGTGCACTAGGACCATTTCATTTAAGTAAAAAGATTAAAAGAAGTTTGTTTAAAAATGCTGCTCAATTTTTTATGCAGATGTAATTACAAAATACTATTCTCGAAAAATTTGTAGAAATTAAAATAATAGCGGAAATTATTCGTAATTATACAGATGGATCAATTATATCCAATTTCAATAAGTTCTCTCCAAAATGGATAAGATATTCTTTTCAGGATTTTTTGAAGTCGCATAAAATTGCGCTGCTTTCTCTTTTCCACAACTGACTAAGTTATTTCTTATATCTTCACGCATAACAAGTTTGAGATTTTCTACAAAATCCTCCGGTGATTTAGCAAACAAAATACAATTTTGTATGTCAATTTCAGAAACACTTTCAGCTCCAGGTAAACCAATTATAATGTTTGGTATACCCAAAGCCATAGCCTCAAGAAATACTGTTGAACTTATAGTAGAATGGGCATCAGAAGCAAATAAAACCTGGTAAAGGTCAGCATCTTCATCAGTAATTACAAAAATCTTTCCTTTTTCCGCAATTGTTTCATATGTCAGCCTACTTGAAATTTCTCTTGGATGAAGTTTAACAAAAAATTTTACACTCTGAGGAATAAAAGGCAAAATACTTTTTAAAAAAAATATAAATTCATTTCTATAGGAGGGTTGAGTGGTGAATGTAACAATAAAATCCTCATTACCTATCCCAAACTTTGATCTTACCTCACTTTTTATATTCTCTCTCTCGCTTTCACTTATTGAGCGATACTTGTTTATTTTGGGGAAACCAGACACAATTAAATTTTCTTTTTTAAAGGCATTTCCTCTTTTAAGTATGAAATCAACAAAAATATCACCAAATAAGAAAACTTTATCTGGAAGTGGTAAAAATACAGACTTTTTTGGAACAAAATATGTATAGCCGATATGAGATTCCGTTATAATACCGTGCTGAAATTCGATTACTTTTATGTTAGATTTTTTAGCTATGTAATTAAAAGCTAAGACTTCTCCATTGTAACTCCTCGTTTCAATTATTAACTTAGGCTTAATCTTTTTGAGTACTACATCTGCAACATTTATTTCCAATAAAACTTTTTTATAGTTTCTCTTTATAAGTTTCAAAATTTCTTTCTCAATCCACTCAGGTTGAATACCGTTAATATTTATCTCTCTTATATCATTCAAAAATTCATTCCAATTTCCAATCTTTTTAGGTAGAAATAGATATCGAAGAGACCTTATAAAACCAACAACAAAAGCAAAGTCAATAAATATAATATCCTCAGAAATAAGTAAGTTTCGAAGACTAAAAGATTGCGGAGTCAATAATTCAATGAAAGAAGAATCGTTCTTGAAATAATTGTAAAAAGAATTAAAGAATATATGTCTTTCAATTAAACTCTTCCCTTTATCCCTGTAATCACTTGGGTCAATAAGAAAAACAATATTTGAGTTTTTCCTTTTTAAAAATCTTACAGCACCTGAGACGGCCCTGATTAGAAAAACCACACCACGCTTGAGTAACGATATTAAACTCAACAAAGGGGTAAAAATGTTCTTTTTAGATGGACTTTTCTTATGAAATTCCTTTCTTAGAAGATTTACTACTTCCAGGTAAAAATAAACCCTTATAAAAAACCAGATTTTTATTCCAGCTATCTCTATATCATAAATATTGGTTTTCTCTTCAATTTCACGAATAATATCGAGAGCTTCAAGCTTTACATTTCCCTTCACGAAACCTCAAAATCTCCAAACTTGATTATTTCGTCTTCTTGAATATCTTTTGTAGCAACTGCACCTATCACAATATGATAAAGGTATGGCGGTACGCCTGTGCCAGGTCTCTTAATTGCAATGTCATCTCTGTCTATAATTTTGCCTTTAGGTATGAATCTCTGGGCAACAAGACTTCTTCTTGCGTATAATCTCGAATCTGTTTCGCTCTCAATGTAATGTTTTTTGGTTCTCCCAATAATTGTAGTTACATCATTCAGGTAATTTAAGAAATTTTTAAGGTCCTCTTTATCCATAGAATGGTAATGGTCGTTTCCTTTAAGAGATTTGTCAAAAGTAAAATGCTTTTCGATAACCTGAGCACCTAAAAGCCAAGCAGTACTAAGGACCGTATTCATTCTATCGGGTAAGGTATGATCTGAATACCCAATAATATACTCGTTAAAGATCCTCACCATATCGGCAATCATACCGAGATTTGCATCGGTATAACTAGTTGGATAGTTTAGTATACAATGTAGAAGTATAATATTGCTGTTTCCGTTTTTCTCTATAGTTTCAATAGCGTTCCAAATCTCGGACACCGTTGAAGCTCCTGTAGACAGAATTACAACCTTTCCCTTTTTTGCAATATATTCCAAAAGAGGTAAATTATTGATATCCGCAGATGCCACCTTATAAGCTACAACAAGAGGCTCAAGAAAATCCACGGACTCAAAATCAAACGGAGTTGCTAGAAAATCAATTCCTTTTCTTAAAGCATAATCTGCAAGTTCTTCGTATTCTTTTTTCCAAAAGAAATCATTTTTTTTAAAGAGTTCAAATTGATTCTTTGTGGGTTCTTTACTTGTATCCCAATAGGCGGGAGCATATTTAGAAGCTAACAAATGTGCTTTGTAAGCTTGAAATTTTATAGCATCAGCTCCTGCATCCGCAGCTTGTTCTATCATAAGTTTTGCCTTATCGATGTTTCCCTCATGGTTAACCCCTGCTTCGGCAATTATATAAGGTCTCTCAAGTCTTTTTTCGTTATCAATAATTCTCTTCCCGAGTTTTATAATCATTTTTTCTCCACCTCCTATAATTAAAGATTATCTCTTCCTTAACATTGAGCAAACCATCCCTTATTTCTTTGTAAGGTAGTGAGTTATACATTAGCTTCCTTTTTGCTGTGTTATCTAATAGATGAACGAACGTTTCCCTGATTGACGCTTCAGATACAGTACAAGCAATTCCAAGGTATTTTACGCCAGGGTTTGTCCTTGCAAATAAATGTAAGGTTTCTCTGTCGTTTTGGGCAATGCTTATAACTGGTATCCTCATAGAAGCTAACTCATAAACAGTTCTTCCATTCGAAGTAAAGCCCAGATCGACCCCATTCATTTCAGATGCCATACTCTTCACATTATGTAAAACACTCACATAAGATGAAAGGTTAAATGTACTTATAAAATCTTCCAGTTCCTCAAAGTGAGAATAAAGCGAACCTACAATGATCTTTACGCTTATATCCCTTTGTTTTATTAAGTCCTTTATAGATGAGAGGGTCTTAAGAGTCAAATTATTTTGATCAACGCCACCAAAAGAAATCAATACATTTTTTACGATTTCGCTAAAACTATTTGGGGGCTGGACCAAGAAATCCTCGTTCAGGACAGCATATTTATAACCTACCCTATAATTATCAGGAATTTCAAAACCTCCATACATATCGTTAAAAACAATGTTGGCTAATTTTGAACCTTCTCCCAAATCTTCAAAATTCACAACAAAAACCCCAAGTTCTTTAATACCTTCCATATACTCTCTCGTAGTATCAAGAATATCATTAATTACCAGGTTAAAGTTACCACCTCTAATTAAAGATTTAACCTCTTCAAGTTTAACTTTTTTATAGGAATATCCATAAAATTGCAATAGTTCACTAAATATGTCATCACTATCAACTAATGCAAATTCAACATCGTGTCCAAGGAAAGCATCTGCTAAACTAAGAGTTCTGCTAAAATGACCTGTTCCTACACTTTTATTTCCAAAAGTAACTATTAAAATTTTCAAACGGTTTGCGAGTGTTTCACCTATTAACCAATCCAAAGTTTCATCAATATCTAATGATTCCTCAGGAGGAACTTCAAAAAAGTAGAGCTTATTGCCAATCCTATTTTTGCTGGTGACAAAAGAACTTTTCGTTATCAAAAATGCTCCAGTTTCCCTCAACCTCTTGCTAAGGTATTGCCTATTCAATCTTTCTGTAAACTCAGGGAAATATTCTTCTCCAATTTTCCTCCAGGACAAATGCGTGTCATCAATAACTGAAATTATCGTGTCAACATCTCCTTCAAGAAACTTCCTAATTGCACTTTCAATAGTATTCTCAGAGATTAGAGGAGAAGTAGGCTGAACAGTTAGCACACATTCAACTTCACCAAATTTACTTCTATACCAATTGTAAGCTTCATAAACGACCGGATCCAATGTTACGTCGTCAGATGAAAGAAGAGAAGGTCTTTTATGAACTTTTACTCCAAGGCTTAAACAATAATTGAGAATTTCATCGTCTTCGGAAGTAACAACAATATCATCTATATTCGAAACTTTTTTCAAAGTTGATATGACATAACTAACTAATGGCTTTCCATTAAATAGCCTTAAATTTTTTCTTCTTATTCCCTTAGAATTTCCCCTTGCAGGGACTATCGCTAAAATTTTCATAACCAATCTTTGATGATTATTTAGTATAAACAACCATTACTGCCTGGCTAAGGTATTTCAACGGAGAATGATTGTTAGTTAGCAAAACATCTATCTTATTCAAGATGCTCACGAATCTTTCAGAAGGAAAAAGTCTGCCGAGCCTGACTAATAAGCCATAATACTTTTTGAATTCCACTTTACTATATAATTTACCTGCTTCAAGCAATTCCATATTGGACAAAGCCCGATCGTCTCTAACCTTTAAGTATTTATTCCATTCTCTTCTATTCAGAATAGAAGGACGGTAATTACCTAACGCCTCAGAACCCACAGGAAATAAATTCTGTAAAAAATCAAAGACTTTGCTGTTTTCCACAGGCTCTATAAACACAGCTTTACCATTTGCTTTTAATACTCTATGCGCTTCCTCTAAGGCTTTGGATAAACCTTTTTTGGATAAATGATGAAGTACTTTTCTTCCCACAACGAAATCAAACTGCTCCACATCAAATGGAAGACTCTCAACGTTGTGAACTATGAAGGTACATTTTACATCATTTACTTCAGCAATAACTCTTGCAAGTTTTACAAGATTTTCACCAATATCTATACCTACAACATCAGCGCCTAGTTTCGAAAGATAAACTGAAAACTCTCCTCTTCCTGAACCATATTCCAAAACTTTTTTACCTTTAACATCACCAATTTCATTTAAAATATCTTTCAGCTGTGGATTAATATTATCTTTGTCTATTAAAAAACGCTCGGGATGTTTTCTAATCTCTTCAAACCACTTGTCTGCATAAGAGTTCCATCTATCCTGTCTAAAAGAGTTGTTTTCACTGTAATTCATCGCTTGCCTATACCCAGTTTGTTTTACTAAAATCTACATAAATCGAATTAAATTTTTTCATCTAAGAAATTTTACATTGTTTCAAAAAAATTACAAGACTTTTGGGCATTCTTTTATTATTCTAAACAGTATTGAGTTTACTGAATATAATGAAAAATCCATATTTAAGTAATAATAGTTTATCATTGAATTCTCTTAAAGAGAGAAATAAAGAAAAAACAATACAAACTTTTGGAATCGCTAAGATTAGGTAGTAATCAATTTTGTAAATAATACAAACCTGCTAAAATATATTTGAAAAATGAGAAAATGGACATTATGAAAATAATATTTACTATAGCGCTTTTTCTAATATTATGGCATAATTTACTCTATTTGGCATTTTTAATACTTGTAAAAAAAATATTCCCGTGCAAAACACAATCATATGAAAGCATAAAAGAAATACCTTTTGTATCACTTATTATAGCGGTTCATAATGAAGAAAAAGTGATAGAGAAAAAAATCCTCAATGCCCTTTCGCTTGATTACCCCAAAGAGAAACTTGAGATTATTTTTGCAAGCGACAATTCAACTGATAAGACTAACGAAATCATTTTAAATTATGCAAGTAAATACGATAATATTAGATTAGTTAATATTGAAAAAAGAGGCGGCAAAGTTAATGCCTATAACAAGGCTTATAAATATGCAAACGGAGAAATTATTGCTTTCTCTGATGCAAATACGATGTGGGATAAGAATGCGTTAAAAAATCTCATTCAACCACTTGCAAATTATGATATCTCTTGCGTATGCGGTCACTTGATCTATACAAATACAAGCGAAAGCGAAATTGCCTATTCAGAAGGGCTATACTGGAAACTCGAGAATATGATGAAAGAAGGCGAATCCAAACTTTATTCTCTCACTGCACTCAACGGCGGAATATATGCAATTAAAAAGAGCGATTACATTTTCGTTGACCCTTTATATTCTCATGATTTGTGCATTCCGCTCTTCTTGGGTGCAAAGAAAAAAAGAACTGTTTTTGTTAAAGATGCTATCGCTTTAGAACGAAGCGGCACAACTTCTGAAGATGAAATCAAAAGAAAGAGGAGAATGTTTGGAAGAGTGTACTCGTTCTTCTTCAATAATCTTTCTCTTTTTATAAACCCATTCAAATATAATCTTCTCTACTTTATATCCGTTTTCTCTCATAGAACAATTAGGTATATGCTGCCATTTTTACATTTGCTACTCTTTATTTCAACAGTAGTACTTTTCCGTAGAAGCTTGATTCTTGAAGTAGCGTTCTACATACATATTTTACTTTTTGCATTTGCTACTATAGGATACTTACTAAAAAGAAAAATCAAAATTTTTGTTCTTCCTTATTACTATTTTCTATTTTTAGCGACAATGGTGCTTGGCTTCCTGGATTTTATACAAGGGAATATAAAACCTTACTGGGAAATTGCGGAAACAACGAGGGAGTGATATGAACATATTAATAATCGGAACTGGTTATGTAGGTTTAGCAACAGGAATTGCATTGGCTCTTAAAGGCAAAAATGTGTTATTTGTTGACAAAAATAAGGATAAAATTAAACAACTAATGTCCGGCAAATTGTTTTTCTATGAACCAGAACTTCAATCTGCTTTAGAAAAAGCTCTTTCAAATAAAGGAGTACGCTTTTCTGATACTTTGGATGAAATAAACGAAAAAATTGACTTAATATTTATTTGTGTAGGAACACCTGTTCTAAAAAGCGGAAAAACCAATATGGAAAATATAAAGCAAGCCATTTACAACATCAAAAAATACTTTAACTATGATATTGTCATTGCTGTAAAGAGCACTATAAATCCAGATGATTTTCAATTTATAAAAAATGAGCTTAAATCCAATAATTTTCATATTGTAATAAATCCAGAATTTCTGCGAGAAGGAAATTCTTTGAATGACGCTTTAAATCCTTCAAGAATCGTCATTGGTACTGAAGATAATTACGCAAAAAACTTACTTAACGAAATCTATAAAGACTTTAATGCTCCAAAGATATTTACAGACCCGATAAGCGCGATTCTTATAAAATATGCATCAAATGCATTCCTTGCTACAAAAATATCATTTATTAACGAAATTGCAAACCTCTCAGATAAGTTAGGAGGAAACATTGATGACATTGCTCTTGGCATTGGACTTGACCCAAGAATTGGGAAAGACTTTTTAAAAGCAGGCATTGGTTTTGGCGGTTCATGCTTACCAAAGGATACAAAAAATTTGGTCAGCTTTTCAAAAAGAGCTGGAGCGAATATAAGCATTGTTGAAAAAGCATACAAAGTTAATGAGGTCCAATATTTGGTAGCAATTGAGAAATTAAAGGAAGTCTTAGGAAATCTGGAAGGAAAAACTGTCTCTGTATTTGGCTTAGCATTTAAAGGAGGAACAGACGACATAAGAGAATCGATAAGCATAAAAATCATTCGTGAACTTCAAAAAGAAGGATCTATTGTAAAAGCACATGACTATATAGCCCACAAAAAAGCAAAAACAATTTTAAAAGAAATTTATTTATCAGATGATGTTTACTCTGTAGCAAAAGATACTGATGCGCTTTTAATTACAACAGACTGGAAAGAGTACAAAAACATCGACTGGGCAAAAATTAGAAATTTAATGAGAGGAAATTTGATTATTGATGGAAGAAATATCCTCGATAAGGAACTCCTAAAAAGATCAGGCTTTATCTACAAGGGGATTGGAAGAAAATAAATGTCTTTTTATTCCGTTAATAAATGCTTTAAATATGTTGGTAATGCGAATATTGTTGGCTTTCCCTTCCTCAAGAAAATTTATCAAAGGAATTAAACAGAATTTCTAAAGCTTCCAGGTTAATTTTTACCAAGATCATATTATTAACGCTATTTTATTTAAAGAAAACTTACATAAAAAAGGGCTACCAGAAGGTAGCCCTTGAAGTAGTATGTAGGTTCAGGTTATTATGC
>JAEMPV010000028.1 GCA_022759145.1 Caldisericum sp. | reverse complement strand
AAAAATTGAGGGGGCAAAAATGCCCCCTTTCTTATCTCAGTAAAAAATCTTTAAACTTTTATTTCCTTTAAAGAAAAGTTTATGTCACTTAACTTGTCCTTGTACTCACTTACATCTGCTTGTTTTGATACAAGTTTATTTGCTGCATTTGCTTCTTTTATACCAAGGACAATAACACCAACAACTTTGTTATCCTTTAAAACTACCTTCCTGTATTTGCCGGATGATTCATCACTTGCCCTAATTACCTCATAACCTTCTTCTTTTGGATTAACAAGACCAACAGATGTAAGATCAAGCCCTACAACTTTTAATGTGTTAGAGGGAACTGAACCTTTGTATTCCATCGACCTGTCTTTAACCATGTTTGTTCCTGAAATTGTTGCTTGTTCAATTGCAGGAGGGATAATACCATATACAGTTCCGTTGTATTCAGCAATATCACCTGCTGCAAATATATCCTCGGCAACCTGCATATAAGAATCTACAAGAGCACCTCTATTAAAAGGAAGATTTGATAATTCAAGAAGTTCTGTATTCGGTCGGACACCCGTAGAAAGAAGAACCATTTCTGCAGGAACAACCGTTCCATCGCCTAATACTACTTTTTCAACATTGTTAGTCCCGACTATTTCTTCAATCTTTACATTTTCCAAGATACCAATTCCCCAATTCATCAATATTCCTTTAAGAATCTTCGCTCCTTCCTGATCGAGTTGTCTTGGTAATAGATATGGTCCACCCTCTAAAACGACAGGCTTTAATTTGTTTTTAAGAAATGAGTAAGCCGCTTCCAATCCCAAAACACCACCACCAATCACTGCAACAGGCTTGTCGTTTCCGATCATAAAGGAATGTCTTCTGATTGCAAAAGCGTCACTCAGGTTCCTTAGTGTAAAAACCCCTTCAGTATAAACGCCTTTAATTGGAGGAACAAAACTTGAGGCACCATTAGCAATAAGAAGTTTATCATACGCAAAACTACCGCCCATATCAAACAAAAGTAGGTGTTCTTTCGGATCAACTTTGCGAACCTTTATGCCGAGATGCAGTTTTATATCTCTTTCTTCATACCACATTGAGTCGTAAAAGTACAGGTCTCGTGCACGAATTTCTTCGCGAATGACTTCAAAAAGTTTTGGCCTCGGGTAATACAGTGTCGGCTCCTCAGAGAATATATGGATTTCACCCTTTGGATCTAATTGCCTTATTGTTTTTGCGGCAGTTACTCCCGCAACTCCTAATCCTATAATTGCATAAATCACTTTATTCACCTTCCTTAAAATGGTGAGAAATCATTAACCTCCCAGAATCTTTCCTTGAGGTCATTGTATTCGTTTGTGAGCATATTAAGATGCTCCTCTTCCCATTTCATCAATTCTTCAAATAGATACTTGACCTTTGGATCCTCCGCTCTCTCTGCCTGTTCCTTATAGAAAAGAACAGAATTTTTCTCTAAAATCATTCCTGTTGAAATCGCAGAGAACTCAAAATTTTTGCCCTTGAGATTATTCAAAAAGTCTTCAGAAAATATTCTTTTAAATGTCATTTGAGGTTTTGGAATATCCACAACAAAATCAGACTTATTTTTTATTGCATCATGTAAGTCCTTAAGGTATTTATAGTGCTTTCCTTCTTCTTGCGCAAGGAAGAGAAATACTTCTTTTGCCTGCTTGTCTTCTGTTTTCTCCGCTGCAGTCTTATAGAGATTAATACCATTAAGTTCTACTTCCATTGCTGCCTTGAGAACTTCTAACACATCATTCATATTTAAATCTCCTCGAACTGATCTTTTGTTGCTCCACAAACAGGGCAAGTCCAGTCTTCTGGTAAATCCTCAAAAGGTGTTCCTGCAGGAATATCCTGCGTGTCATCACCAACTTCTGGGTCATAAATGTACCCACAAACCATGCATTTGTACTTTTTCATTTTAGCCTCCTTTAAATTTTAAAATTCTTTAAAAGCACTTTTAGGTGCTCCACAAATAGGGCACTGTTCGGGTGCCTCTCCTACTACGGTATATCCACAAACAGGGCAAATATAAATCTTATCAAATTTAACCTCTTCACCTTTATCAAGTTTCTCTTTTGTGTTTGCATAAAGTTCTCTATGGATTTTTTCTGCTGAAAGGGCAAAATGAATCGACCTAATAGCATCTTTCTCATCCTGTAAACTTGCAATTGCATTATAGGCAGGATACATTTCTTCGATTTCAAAATTCTCCCCACCCCATGCAGATTGCAAATTCTCCGAAGTGTTCTTTAATTCCATCAATGCCTTAAAGTGATTTGTAGCATGAACCTGCTCAGCAAAAGAAATCGCCCTAAAAAGCCTTGCTACATCGTGTAACCCCTCTTTCTCAGCTTGCTCTGCAAAGATTAGATACTTCATGTGTGCCTGAGATTCACCTGCAAATGCTTCACGCAAACTCTTTTCTGTCATTTGTCTCATACTCATTCCTCCTTTCAAATTATTAAAATTTACTACTATCTATATTATACTACAAACCTTGCAATTTGGGTCTTTCTCAAGGTTAATAATTGAAAATTCATTAGTCAAACCATCAAACAACAGAAGTTTATTCCTAAGAATTTCCCCAATACCCAAAGCGTACTTAATAAATTCATTTGCAACAAGAGTACCTGTAACCCCCACAGTTGTACCAATTATGCCTTGATTCCTATTTTCCTCGGTTAGTTCAAAAAGAATTTCTTTAGCTCTCTCGGGAAAAATGCAATTGAAACATGCAGTTTCGTGTGGAATAACAACCATCAGTTGACCAACAAATCTACCCACTGCACCAATAAAAAGAATCTTGTTTAACTTTACTGCAATTCTATTTATAAGATACCTTGTTTCGTAATTATCTGTTGCGTCAATTACTGCACTAAACTTGCTAAAAATTCTTTCGGTAATTTCCTCATCTGTTAACCAGGTGTTATATGCTTCAACGGTTATATTTGGATTTAGTTTTTCAATTTTTTCTTTTGCAACAAGTACTTTTTCTTTTCCAAGGTCATCCATATTGTATAAAATCTGCCTATTAAGATTCGTTATCGAAACTACATCGCCGTCGACAATACCGATTCTCCCAACACCTGCAGATCCAAGATACAAAAGAATAGGACTCCCTAATCCTCCTGCGCCAACAACGAGGACATTTGCACTTTTCAATTTTTGTTGACCCTCAACTCCAATCTTATCTATTCTTATTTGCCGATCGTATCTTTCTAATTCATCTTTAGAAAGCATCTTAACACCCCGAACTTTCAGGCCTTTTTGGTTTTAAAGTGTACTTTTCCGGGTTTTTTAAAAACGCTTCTTTACACTCTTCAGAACAAAAGTAATAAATTTCACCCTTATACTCAACACTTGCAATTGCCTTCTCTTTTTCGATAATCATCTTACAAACAGGATCCTGGACCATTTAACCACCTCCTACAGGTGAAAATACACTTACAATGTCTCCATCGTTCAATTTATCTTCAAACCATGCCCTCTTAAGATTAACCAAAACTATTATGTACTTTCTTTCCTTGATGTTAAATCTATTTAAAACATCTTCTACAGTAGAATTTTCGGGTAAAACTATGTATGTTTCCTCTGGTCCATACTTGAGATAATCGCCGTAAAGTTTTACCTTTACAGTCATATTCTACTCCTTAAAAATGACTTTTATCTCTTTTACATCCCAAAGATACTGAAGTCTTTCTATTATTTCTTCTTTTATATTATCTGCAAATTGAGAGTTTTCTCCAATTCCAAGGACAATTTCAACAACACCTGAATTGACTATAACAGATTTCACGATCCTTGATTTAACAATGTCGATCCCTGTTTCTGGATTCATAACATGTGAGAGCCTCTCGTAAACCTTGTCAACCGTTGTTGACTCTTTCTCCCTAACCAAACCATTTTTCTCTAAATACAGTTCAACTGCTGAATGTAATGCATCTGCTGCAAGCACAGAACAATGCACTTTTACAGGAGGAAGACCTCCCAATGCTTCAGCAGCATCTTTCCAGGTTATATTTTTTGCTTCCTCAACCGTTTTCCCCTTAACAAGATCTGTTATTATTGATGCGGTTGCAATGTTTGAAGCACAGCCATAAGATTTAAACTTAACATCAACTATTTTTTTGGTTTCTGGATCAATTTTAAGGTAGAGAGTTATCATATCACCACACGCAGGGCTTCCCTCAGTTACTTTTACATCCGCATCAGGAATTTCTCCAACATTGTGTGGATTTTTAAAGTGTTCAATAACTAATTTCGTATATGGTATTGGCATTACTTACCTCCTAATAATGGGCTTATTCTTCTTAAATCATCAACGATTTCTTTTAGTTTTTCAATTGTATAATCTATTTCTTCTTTCGTATTGTATTTTGACAAAGAGAATCTTATTGAACCATGCGAATCCTCGTGTGATTTACCCATAGCAAGAAGTACATGGCTTGCTTGAAGGTTCCTGCTATAGCAAGCAGAACCTGTTGTTACTCCTACACCTTCAAAATCGAGCCTTAAAGCAATGGATTCTCCTTCTATGTATTTGAAAGTAACATTAAGTATATGCGGAAGAGAGTTATCAAGAGTCCCGTTAAGTTCAACATCAGGAATTTCTTTCAAAAGTCTTTCATAAAGATACATTTTTATCTCTCTAAGGTGTGTTACAAAGGAATCGTCCCATAATTCAAAAGCCTTCTTTGCACCAATTATTGCAGGTGTATTTTCATGACCTGCTCTTAAATTAAATTCATTGAATCCACCATCTATAAGTTTTTCAATTTTGGTTCCGCTCTTTACGTAAAGAATGCCAATCCCTTTTGGTCCGTAAAATTTATGTGGAGAAATTGTAAGCAAATCTATACCGGTTTCTTTTAAATTCAATTTTGTGTATGGAATAGCAACTGCTCCATCAACGTGAAGTGCTATACCTTTTTCCTTTACAAGCTTTGAAATCTCTTTTAAATTTTGGATTGTTCCTACTTCATGATTTGCAAGTTGAACTGTAACTAAAATTGTATCATCTCTCAAAGAATCCTTTAATTCGTTGAGATCAATAAAACCCTGTTTATCTACACCTACATAAGTAACTTCAAAACCTTCTCTTTCGAGCCTTTTAACAGATTCCGTTACCGATATATGTTCTATCTTAGATGTTACTATATGTTTCCCTTTATTTTTATTGGCATAAGCAAACCCTTTTATAGCAAGGTTATTCGATTCCGTTCCTGAGGAAGTAAAAACTATTTCATTTCCACTAACGCCAAGTTTATTTGCAATATAATCTCTTGCCTCTTGAATCCTGTCCTGAACTGCTTGACCTAAAGAATGAGAAAATATAGAAGAAGGTATTGCATAAAATTCCAAAGCAAAATCACTCATTTCTTTTACTACTTCTGGATCTGGTTTGGTTGAACTTGCGTTGTCAAAGTATATCATAAGTAACCTAACTCCTTTTTTGCTTCCTCACTCATCATATCAGGTGACCATGGCGGATCATATGTTAACTCAATTTGCACATCTTTTACACCGTCAAGAGACCTAACGACCATTTCGACATCATTTAAGATATAGTTTCCCATGGGACAGCCTGGCGCAGTCATAGTCATTAAAATCTTTACAACACCATTTTCCTCATCAACATCAAGTTTGTAAATTAGACCAAGGTCAACAATGTTAATAGGAATTTCTGGGTCATAAACATTCTTTAAAGCGTTAATGATTTCTTCTTTTGTAACCATAATTTCCTCCTATTCTTCAGAATAAATTCTTTTTTCTCCTTCTAATTTCTTAATATCAGTCACATCTTGGGTAACTTCAAGTGTCCCAAGGTAATTACCGTAAGTATCCCTTACAGCAAAATACCTAATATATATTAGTCTTCCTTGCGAATTTATCCAAAACTCTGCTGAATCTCTTTTTCCACTCTTAAAATCCTCAAGGATTTTATTAACTATATGAACACTTTTTGGAGGGTGGCAATTTTGCACACTTCTTCCCAAAACCGACTTTGTTCTCACGAAAATTCTCTTTTCACCTCTATTAAAGAATTGGACTATATCGTCCTTGTTAATAAAGGTAACTTCGATTGGAAGTGTTTCAAAAAAGGCATTTAATTCATCAAGTGTAAATTTACCCGAATCAAGATAAATATACCTATCTTCGGTCGCTTGTTTTTCAGATGATTCTTTGTTTATTTCAGGGATAAGTGCCTTATCAGTAAATTTTGTAAAACCAATCTCTATCATTCCTTCAGAAACTTTATTCCACTCATTTTCTTCGAGCTTATCAAGAGCAGTTGGGAAAAGAATTTTGTTTTCTTTATAAATATGAGAGGTCTTCAAATCAACAATATACTTTAAGAGATTTGGTAAGTTATTAACCTCTTCTTGAGTAAGATTATTATTCTTACTTTTCTCTAAGTATCCTTTCAGTTCTTTAAATCTTGCTCTAAGTGAGTCATGCTCGTTCCAAAGAATCTGTGGAGGTTGAACAACATCATGCTTCTCCAAAAATGGGAATAAAGCATTTTCTTCTCTTACCATATGGTTTTCGATATCGAAAACCATATCAAAAATTTCGGCGTTTTCCTGAAATATTCCCCTGATATAATTTGGGTCCTTATTTTGCTCTATTTTGTTTGCAATTTGCATAAATTTGCCAAGCAACTCAACAATTTTTTTGTGTTCATCAAAAAGCAAATACAGAGGGTGCCCCTTACTAACTTTAATTTCCTCTTGTTCGAGAGATTCTCTAAAAATATCTATATGGACATCGCAAAGCCTATGTAT
Organism: Caldisericum sp.; assembly: GCA_022759145.1. Classification (NCBI taxonomy): domain Bacteria; kingdom Pseudomonadati; phylum Caldisericota; class Caldisericia; order Caldisericales; family Caldisericaceae; genus Caldisericum; species Caldisericum sp. Next base: position 25,262 of record JAEMPV010000028.1, on the reverse strand, counting down.
CTTTTCCTGTGGAAAATGGTCTTGAACAATTAATGTATTTTCTATTATTGCGATTTCTGCAGGGTGAACATTCTCCAAGATCTTTTTGAATCGTTCTTTTACTTCTTGGGGAGAAATAAGACCCTTGTCCATATCTATCAACAACTTTCTCATAAGATTAAGTCTTTCGTCTCTGCTCAAATTATTCTGTATAAATTCGCTCATTTCTTTTCACCTCCAGTAAATTATAACTATAAAAGTAATATTTTGCAATAGAAAAAATAGAAAATTTCACAGAAAAATTTAGTAAAATTTCTTGACAATATTTTAAAAATCTGTAAACTTGTATTGAGAAAAATGTGAAAGGAGGCGATTATCCTAACGACAAGTTAGGAGAAAACCAGTGGCAGAAGTACGTAGAAGACAGAACGAGTCCTTAGAGGACATGCTTAAAAGATTTAGAAGAGAATGCGCAAAGGATGGGATTTATGCTGAAATTAAAAAGAGAAGGTATTATGTCCCACCAAGCGTAAGGAAAAAGCAAAAAGAAGCAAAAAAGAAGTAAAAAACAACAAGGCAGGATTAACCCTGCCTTTAATTATTTGGAGGGATACAAATGGCAATTAATCCAAACACAAAAAAGACTGAAGTTGTTATTGTAGCAGGTGCCTTTATAATTAAGGGCTTCATTTATGTCCCTGCAAATATGCGTTTTTCCGACGCATTAAACAAATTCTTAAAGGATATTCAATTTTTACCCGTTGTTGATGCGGAGTTAAGAAGCATAAACTCCAAAGAATTAATTGAGAAACGGGATTTTGTTCTTGTTAAAAAAGAATTAATAACTATTATATCGCCACTTTCCGAGTAATCAAATTATTTCATTTAACTTTTTCTTCACATCCTCAATTGTAGGATCAATATAAATTGGCTCTTTTACAGATTTCATTGCGCTTGCAATATCTTTAAGTCCGTTTCCTGTTATAATTACAACAACCTTATCGTCCTTTTTAACCAATCCTTCTTTTAATGCCTTTAGATAACCTGCAAACGAAGTTGAAGCAGCAGGTTCAGCAAAAATCCCACTCATTGTGCCAAGATATTTAATAGCAGAAAGTATTTCTTCATCGCTTACCTTTATGCCAAAACCTTTTGTTTCCTTTATATACTTTACAGCCATTATCCCGGAGCGAGGTATTCCAACTGAAATACTATCTGCTATCGTATTAGGTGTAACAGGCCTTATAATGCCGTCTCCATTTACGGCATCAACCACAGGTGCACAACCCTCAGCCTGGACTGGTACAAGCGTTGGCATTTTTTCAATAAATCCAAGATTTAGCAAATCAAAAAATCCTTTGTAAACACCAGAGATAATATTTCCATCTCCAACAGAAACAAAAACATAATCAGGAACATCAAAATTAAGTTGCTCAGCAATTTCCAGCGCAACTGTCTTTTTCCCTTCAACTGTGTATGGATTAAAACCTGTGTTTCTATTGTACCAGCCAAACTCTTTTGTCGCCTTTATAGAAAGTTCAAATGCTTCATCGTATGTTCCATTAACTGCAAAAACCGTTGCACCAAAAACCAAAAGTTGTGTTAATTTTGCAACAGGTGCAGTCTTTGGAACAAATATATAACTTTTAAGTCCCGTCGATGCAGTTGCTCCTGCAAGAGATGAAGCTGCATTTCCAGTGGAAGCACAGGTAATTTCATTTAACCCAAGTTCCCTTGCTTTTGCAGTAACAATTGCAGAGGCTCTATCTTTAAGGGATGCTGTTGGATTTCTTCCGTCATCTTTTATATACAGATTTGAAACACCAAGGTCTGCTCTTATTCTTTCTACAGGATACAACGGCGTGAAACCTACTTGAAGAGGTCCAATTTTTGATGGATCATTTATAGGAAGAAGGGGTAAGTATCTCCATAAGTTATACATCTTGTTATTTTGAAGGTATTCCTTTGTAAATTCCTTTTTAATTGCTTCGTAATCATATTCAACTTCAAGCAAGCCCTCATCCCCACATTTAGGACAGGTATACATTACCTCATTTTCGTTATACTCACTTCCACAAACCAAGCATTTTAACTTCTTTATATGTCCCATTTTCTTTTCTCCTTTCTTTTTTCATATTATATCCATTTTTAAGATTTCTTTGCAAAACTCTTGCAATTTTTAACCAAATTTAATAGAATACATTAAAGGAGGTGAAGTATGTTAAAAAACAAACTAAAGACTTTAGGAGTAGCATTAGTTTTACTGATGCTTATCTTTACTTCTGTCTCTTGTCAGCCACAGCAAACCTCACAAACCACAACCCAAACAACACAGGAAAAGACAATTAAAGCAGGGTTCATCTATGTTGGACCCACGGGCGACTACGGTTGGACTGCTGCACATGATGCAGCAAGAAAACAACTTGAACAGAAGTTCCCATGGCTTAAAACAGTTTACATTGAATCAGTTCCTGAAACAGATGCAGGTCGTTACATCGACAGGTTAGTAAACGAAGAAAAGTGCGACATCGTATTCACAACAAGTTTTGGCTACATGGATGCAACAGCAGAGGCTGCAAAGAAGTATCCAAATGTTATCTTTGAGCACTGCTCAGGATACAAGAGGGATACAAACCTCGGAACCTACTTCGCGGAACTTTATCAAGCCTATTACCTTACTGGACTAATGGCGGGCGCACTTACAAAGACAAACAAAGTCGGTTATGTTGCAGCACAGCCAACACCTGAAGTAGTAAGACACATCAACGCATTCGCACTTGGTGTAAAAGAAACTAATCCAAAGGCAAAAGTTTATGTAAGATGGCTTTTCACATGGTATGATCCAGCAAAAGCAAAGGAAGCAGCGGAATCTTTAATTTCCGAAGGAGTGGACGCCTTAGCATTTACAGAAGACTCAACCGCAGTAGTCGATGTTGGTGAGGAACACACAAAGAAAGGACAGCAAATTTATACATTCTCCCACTACAGCCCAATGTTACAGTATGGTCCCGACACTGTTGTATCAGGACAACTTGCAGATTGGGAACCAATTTATGAAGACATTTTAAGAAGAGTCTACACCAATACATGGACCAACCAGGATTATTGGTGGCTAATGAAAGAAGGTGCATGCATACTCGGAGCAGATTTCAATACACCAATTAATCCAAAATTCACAGACGCACTCAAAGCAAAATTTGTTAACGATCCAATCCTTGGAAAGATTAGCGTTTACGACCTTGTTATGAAGAGAAAAGAACAGATGAGTGAACCAACTGTTCTGTTTGATCCATTCACCGGACCAATCTATGACCAGAAAGGAACTTTGAGGCTTAAACCAGGTGAAAGAGCGTCTCATGATATGCTCTGGAGTATGGACTGGTTTGTTGATAATGTTGTAGGCGAAATTCCTAAATAAAGGATAAACAAAAACGAATTTTAAGGGGGGAGGAAAAATCCCCCCTTCAATTAAATTAAGTGAGGTGAAAACTTGGAAGAAAAAGTTACAGAATTCAAATCACTTGAACTTAAGGACATTTACAAAGAGTTCCCTGGTGTTGTTGCAAACAACAGAATTTCACTGAAGATTAATGCTGGTGAAATACATGCACTTCTTGGAGAAAATGGTGCAGGGAAAACAACATTAATGAACATCATTTATGGTATTTACCAACCAGATGATGGAGAAATATACATAAATGGAAAAAAAGTATTCATAGACTCTCCGAGAACTGCAATGAAATATGGCATTGGTATGGTGCACCAACACTTCATGCTAGTTGAAAACCATACAGTTGCAGAGAATATTGCACTGGGGCTTTCAGGAACAAAGTTTTTAAACCCAACAAAAGAAATTGCAAAAGAGATTGAGAGATACAGTAGCGAAATTGGATTACATGTGAATCCTGATGCAAAGATCTGGCAACTTTCTGCAGGAGAGCAGCAAAGAGTTGAAATCTTAAAAGCCTTAATGAGAGGTGCAAAACTTATCATTTTAGATGAACCAACTTCAGTCTTGACACCACAAGAGGCAAGCGAACTTTTTAAAACTATAAAGCATCTTGTTAAGAATGGACACTCTGTTATTTTTATTACACACAAACTTGAAGAAGTTTACGAATTGGGGGGCATAGTAACTGTTTTAAGACAAGGAAAAGTAATTGGTTCCACTACAACTAAAGATGCAACAAAAGAAGAATTAGCAAAGATGATGGTTGGTAGAGAAATTCTTTTTAACCTTGAAAAAGAATATATAAAACCAGGAGAAGTAGTTGTAAAGGTGGAAAACCTTGAAGTTCTTAACGATAAAGGATTAAAAGCAATAAAGAATTTGAATTTTGAAGTAAGAAAGGGAGAAATTCTTGGAATAGCAGGTGTCTCAGGAAACGGACAAAGAGAGTTAGTTGAAGCGCTTACGGGATTAAGAAGAGTTGAAAAAGGAAGGATTTTGATTAATGGTAAGGAAATACAAAATAAAGGAGCCCGTGAGATAGGAGAAATGGGCGTTGCACATATCCCAGAAGAAAGAATTAAATACGGTATTGTTCCTAATCTCCCAGTCTATGAAAATGCTGTGTTAAGAGACTATTACAAAGAGCCATTTTCAAATAGAGGTATACTCAACTATAAAACAATTAAAGAATTTGCAATTAAACTTGTTAAGGAATTTTCAATTGCAACACCATCTATAGAAACGAAAGCAAAGCTTCTATCGGGAGGTAATATTCAAAAATTAATTCTTGCAAGAGAGACGACAACAAAATCTACTTTTATAGTAGCAGCACACCCAACATATGGGCTTGATATTGCTGCAACAGAGTATATAAGAAAATTATTGTTGCAGAAGAGAAAAGAAGGATCTGCAATACTCCTCGTATCAGAAGATCTTGAGGAAATTCTTCAACTGAGCGATAGAGTTGCGGTAATGTTTATGGGAGAATTTATGGGAATTGTTGACCCAAAGAAAGTTTCCATCGAAGAAATTGGCTTGATGATGGCTGGTTCTATGAGAATGTAGGAGGACAGGGATGCATATTTCAATTGAAAAGAGAGGTTATGTTTCAAAGCGCTACTCCACCACTGTATATCTACTTTCTATTTTTGTTGCGGTTATTATATCGAGTTTTATATTTTTACTCAGAGGAGTAAACCCATTTTATGCATTCTATAAAATATTTCAGGGTTCATTTGGCTCTGCATTTGGTATAAAAGAAACAATAACAAAAGCAATTCCACTGCTTCTAATTGCGGAAGGGCTTATTGTCGCATTTAAAGGAAAGTTCTGGAATATTGGTGCAAATGGACAACTACTTATTGGAGCAACATTGTCTACATGGATTGCGTTAAATTATGGTCCCACACACTCTGCAATAACAACAATACCCTTGATGTTCATTGTTGGCTTCATAGGTGGTGCTTTATATGGCTTTATTCCTGCTGTATTAAAAGTTAAACTTGGAATTAATGAAATAATTGCAACCTTAATGTTGAACTACATAGCAGAAGACTTTGTAGAATATCTTGTCTATGGACCATGGAAAGGCAAAACTCAATATGGCTTTCCTTACACCGACAACTTTCCACCAAGCGCAACCTTAGCACAGATACCGGGAACAAGGATTAGTTATATTACTCTAATTATAGCTTTAATATCGGTTGTTGTAGTGTATTACTTCATTGAAAAAACAAAATATGGCTTTGAGATAAAGGTTGCTGGTGAAAACCCTCACGCAGCAGAATATTCAGGTATCGATTTTGTAAAAATGACAATTATAATGATGCTTATTTCAGGCGGTCTTGCAGGTATTGCTGGAGTAGGCGAGGTTGCAGGTATCCATAGGCACCTTACATACCCTGCACAGGTCTCCTCTGACTATGGATATACTGCTATAATCGTTGCGTGGCTTGCCCAACTAAACCCGATTCTTGCATTAGTTTCCGCATTATTCTTTGGTGGAATCCTCGTTGGCGGTGATGTAATACAAACTTCGCTTGGCTTTCCTTCCTCAACGATCAATGCATTTAACGGATTCATTCTAATCTTTGTAATGATTGGCAACTTCTTTACAGAATACAAAATAAAGATAAGAAGGTGATAAAATGAATCTTATAATTTCAATCCTTCAAAGGACAATGGTTGCAGGAACACCACTTCTTTTAGGAACTGTTGGCGAGATTATAACTGAACGCTCGGGAATTTTAAACCTCGGTATCGAGGGAATGATGGCACTAGGTGCAATAGTAGGATTTAGCGTTACCTACACAACAAAAAACCTGGTTTTAGGACTTTTTGCGGGAATACTTGCAGGAGGAGTTCTTGCACTGCTCCACGCTTTTGTTTCAATCAACATAAGGGGGATACAAACCCTTTCAGGACTTGCAATAGCAATGATTGGAAGTGGACTTGCAGGTATGCTTGGTAAAAACTACATAGGAGTACCTCTTCCTACAAGATTTTCTGAGGTTGCAATCCCATGGTTATCAAAAATTCCATTTATAGGACCAATATTATTTAATAGGGACCCTCTTTTTTACACAGGCATCATTCTTGCAGTCCTTGCGTGGTTTATACTCTTCAAAACAAGATGGGGAATTAACATTAGGTCAGTTGGAGAAAATCCCAAAGCAGCAGATGCTCTTGGAATTAATGTTGGACTTGTAAAATACTTATCAACTTTCACAGGCGGTTGCTTTGCTGGTTTTGCTGGTGCATACTTAACTTTAGCATATATGCCATCATGGATTGAAGGTATGACTGGTGGTCGTGGATGGATCGTTATCGCTTTAACAATTTTTGCACAGTGGGATCCGCTTAGAGCAATATTAGGTGCTTACATATTTGGAGGAGTTGATGTTCTACAGTACATTTTACAACCTTTAGGAATTCCTGTGCCAATACTAAAAATGACTCCTTATATAGTGACTCTTATAATACTTCTTATAACTGCAAGAGAAATAATGAGGAAACACCTTGGTGCACCAAAAGCACTTGGCGAACCTTTCATAAAGGGAGAAAAATAAATAAAGGGGGCAAAAAGCCCCCTTTAAAAAACTCAATCAAAATCTAAAACTCACTCTTAACGAATTTACCGTAGCCTTGTTGAACAACAATACCCTTATCTTTTTCGTAAACGATATTTCCTCTTACTATTGTTTTCTCAATAACGCCCTTAAAAACAAAGCCATCAAAAGGCGAGTATTTATTTTTACAAAGTAAGTCTTCACTTGCGTTAAATATAAAACTTTCAAAAGGATTAACAAGCACAAAATCTGCATCAAAACCCACATCAATTTTGCCTTTCTTTTTTAGCCCAAATCTTTCCGCAGGTTTTTCTGATAGAACTCTCTTTAATTGAGATAAGGTTAGTATGCCTGTTGCAAATCCAAATGTGTATATAACATTAAATCTTGTTTGGACACCTGGAATTCCAGCATAATTGTCCCAAATACTTTCCTTATTTTTTTCTTCAGGATAGACTCCGCCTGCATGGTCAGTCGTTACAAAGTCAACTGTTCCCCTCCTAAGACCATCCCAGAGATACTCAGAATCTTCTTTTTTGCGTACAGGAGGAGCAGTTTTCAAAATTGCACCTATTTTAGATAGATCATCTTCATTAAAAACAAGATAATGAGGACATGTCTCTGTTGTTATGTCAATACCATCTTCCTTTGCTTTTTCAATCATCTCGAGACCAAGTTTTGATGAGAGGTGAACAATATGAACTTTATTCTTAAATTCCTTTGCAAGTGCAATGCTTCTTAAAATTGCAACTGCTTCTGCCTCATAATTTCTACCCTTAGCCCACGCATTCCCCGCAAAATTGTTGAGGCTGAGTTCTCTTTTTGTAAAAAAATCAACAAGTTCGAAATCTTCAGCGTGTATTCCTGCAACCAATCCCAATTCTCTTATTGTGTCAAAAACAAGAGCCATTTCTTCGATATTAACCCTTGGATAAGATTTCATACCAGAAATGGTGTAAAGTTTGAGCCCTACAACTCCTTCATCTTTCAACTCTTTTATAGTTTTCTTGTACTCTCCTGAATGGATTTGTTCAGGGGTAACGCCTCCCCAAAAAGAAAAATCAATAACTGCTTTTTTTGAAACAATATCAAGTTTATATTGTAGATTTTCTTTCGTAATGACCTCTGGAATAGAAGTACACGGCATATCAACAACAGTTGTCACTCCACCTTTAGCTGCACTCATAGTCCCTGTTAAAAAATCTTCCCTATCTGTGTAACCTGGGTCGTCAAAGTGGACATGAGCATCAATAAATCCTGGAAAAACAATGAAGTTTGAGCAATCTATAACATCATTTTGCGGTATATTTTCTGGAATGCTATTTTCAAAAATGTTTACTATTTTACCGTTCTCAACAAAAATATGGACTCTTCTTGTATTATTTCCATCTGTAACAATGTTTGCATTTTTTAAAAGCACTTCAAAACCTCCTAATCTACAAAAAGATCAACGAAAGTGAATTTTTCAACATCAACAAGTCCTGAATCAGTTATTTTTAGTTTTGGAATAACAGCAAGATGCATAAAGGCAAGCGCCATAAATGGATCTGGATATGTTACACCAAGTTCATTATGCGCAATCTTATGAAGTCTTTCAAGGACTTCTGCAACTTCATAAACTGAACGATTCGTCATTAGTCCACCATATGGAAGAGCAAGATAATCAAGGACAGCACCGTCCTTAGCGATTGCAATTCCTCCTCCTATTGCTTCAAGTTGGGTTACAACAAGAAGCATATCTCTATCATTTTCTCCAGCAACAATTATGTTGTGAGAATCGTGCGCTATTGAGGTTGCAAATGCACCTCTCTTTAAACCAAGCCCTTTTATAAAACCGACGGAGACTTTGCCTGTTGCCTTGTGCCTTTCAAACACAGCAATTTTTATAACATCATTTTCAGTATCAGATACGACAAAACCATCTTCAACTTTTGGAGTTACAATCAATTCATCTGTCACTATTGAATCGTGCCTTAAGCCTATTACTCTAATCTTTTTGCCTTTATTTGCAACTCTTAACTTCTCAAAAGTTGCCGCTTTAAGGTTTATTGTATTCTTAACTGCATCATCGTGCCTTGGCTCCTCGACATCAAAAAGAGCCTTTCCATCTTTTGCAACAAGTGCTCCTTCTTTAAAAACAAGACTCATTTTATTCAGATTATCAAAAACAACAAGGTCTGCAATATAGCCAGGTGCAACACCGCCCTTTCTTCTGAATCCAAAGAAGAGTGAAGGATTAAGTGTTGCAAGCCTTACTGCAGTAGGCAAAGGAATACCATTTTCTACAAGAAGTTTAATTGCATAGTTTAAATGTCCCTCTGAAATAAGGTCTTCTGGATGCTTATCGTCAGTACAAAGCAAAAATCTGTGTTTGGTTTTATCGTTCAAAACTGGCAATAGGCTCATTACATCTCTTGTAACAGAACCTTCTCTCATCATTATCCACATACCTTTGGATAACTTCTCAAGAGCCTCTTCTTTTGTTGTACATTCATGGTCAGCAAGAATGCCTGCCGATAAATATGCGTTAAGTTCATAACCTGAAAGCGTAGGAGAATGACCGTCAATTATCCCATCCCTAAAGAGAAGAATTTTATCAAGAATCTCTGGATCTTTATTTATTACACCTGGATAATTCATCATCTCGGCAAGACCAAGAACCTTTTCGTGATTCTTTAACATCGCAAGGTCTTCTGCGTATAGAATTGCACCAGATGTCTCAAGGTTAGTTGCGGGAACACAACTTGAAAGCATAAAGTAAATATCCATAGGTAAATCTTTTGAGGCATTTATCATAAACTGAATTCCAGGAATACCTGCAACATTTGCTATTTCATGAGGGTCAACAATAGCAGTTGTAGTTCCAAGAGGGACTACTGCCTTCGCAAACTCTGTTGGTATAAGCATTGTGCTTTCTATGTGCATATGGGAATCTATAAAGGAAGGTGCAACGAATGCTCCATTTACATCATAAATAGTGCTTCCTTCTTCGTAATTGCCGATTCCCGCAATAATTCCTTCTGCAATTGCAATATTACCCTCTTCAATTGATTCATTAAAGACATTAACGATCTTTGCATTCTTTATTAATACATCAGCGGCTTTTCTTCTTCTCGCTACATCTATGACATTAGAAAGTTTTCTTCTATCGAGTTCCATAGATTAAAACTTCCTCCAGAATTTCTTTGCAACTTCAATCGATTTTCTTGAAACTTCTTCTTCGTCAATTTTCGTTAACTTCTGGTCTTTTACAAGCAACTCTCCATGAACAAAAACATCTTTAACTGCATTATCTCTAGTGCCAAAAATGAGATGGTAGAAGAAATTGTTTCCATCAACGGGAGTCGGTGGATTATAGTCAAGCACAACAAGGTCTGCATAGGCATCTTTTTCAATTACTCCTACCTTCCTATTAAAGAAGCGGCTTGCAATAGACGAATTGTTCTCAAAAAGCATCCTTCTTGCAAGATCACTTCCAACCCTGGGATCTCTATAATGGAGTTTTGGCAATATGTAAGCAACCTTTACTGACTCAATCATAGATGGCGTGTATCCGTCTGTCCCAAGCCCTAACAAAATATGTGCCTTATCCATCTCAAGAATTGGCGCAACTCCCACACCATTATTCATATTCGATTCTGGATTATGGACAACGGTAGTTCCTGTGTCTTTCAGAATTTCAATCTCTTTCTCATTAATATTGATACAATGAATTGCAAGTGTATCTTTACCAAGAATGCCGAAGTCGTTTAACCTTTCAACAGTCCTTTTTCCTGAGGTTTTTAATGCGTGCTCAACATCTTCAGTACCCTCTGCAACATGAATATGAAAACCGACATTGAGGGATTTTGCAATTGCTGAGACTTTTTCAAGAGTTTCGTTCTCAAGCGTAAAAGATGCGTGCAACCCGAAGAGTGCGTTAAAGAAATCTTTGTTTTTCTCTTTTCTTAAATACCTTTCATTTTCCTTTATCGATTTTTCACTTAATTCTCTTCCCCACCTGTCAGAAGTTTCATAAGCAAGAACACCCCTTATTCCAACTTCCTTCAATGCATCTTCTACGATATCAAGGGAGCCATCTATAAGCCCAAAGGAGGCATGGTGATCAATAATGGTTGTTGTTCCCGATTTTAAACCCTCTATCGCAGGCATTAATGCGCTATAATAAATTTCTTCTTCCGTATCAAGGAATTTGTCGAGTCTCCACCAAATTAGCTCAAGGATTTCTTTGAATGTATAAGGGGAGGCTCCTCCAAAACCAAACCCTCTTGCAAATGTGCTGTAAAGATGCATATGAGTATTGATGAAACCAGGAATTACAAATCTTCCATCTAAATCGTATAATTCGGCATCTTTATACTTTGAAAGGATTGATTGAGTCGATCCAACTTCGACAATAATTCCATTCTCTATTGCTATTGCACCATTTTCGATATAGGCTTCACTACCTAAAGTAATGATTTTGCCATTGTAAAGAACCTTCATAGAATCTCCTCCTTATAAAATTTCTATGTTGTAATCCTCAAGAATAACTCTCGGCTCATTTTTAATAAATTCAACAACTTTTGAAAGTGTACTAAAAAGATGTGACTTTTCTGTATTCACACTTACAACAGTTATATACACATCTTTCCAGGAGTCTATATTCTCCTCTGCAATAGAAACATTAAAATTATTTCGTAATTTCTTTACCAAACTTTGAGTAACCTGCCTCTTATCCTTTAGGGAAAAAGAGTCAGGCACCAAAAACTTTATATTGCAAATACCAACTTGCATTTAGAAGTATGCTTCTTCTGTTTCCTTATCAAATACATGAATATTTCTTAAATCGACATAAAGATCAACAACATCTCCCATGGAGTAGTTTGCATTAGCAGAGGCTCGAGCAACAGCAAGAGTCCCGTTTAGTTTAAAGTGCAAGAAAGTTTCAGAACCCATCAATTCCACAAAATCAATTGGTGCCTTAAGTTGGGCAACGAAGTTTTTCATACTTTCAAGGAGTTCCTCTTTGGGGAAAATGTCCTTTGGTCTTATGCCCAAAGTAACTTCTTTGCCTTTCAAATTTGTCTGCTCTAAGATTTTTGCATGCTCTTTAAGAGGTTTAATTTCAAAGTCTGTCCCCTTCAATACGAGGTCATCTCCAACTTTCTCTACGGTAACATCAAAGAAGTTCATTGGAGGAGTCCCAACGAAACCTGCAACAAATTTGTTTGCTGGCTTATCAAACACTTCTTTGGGAGTTCCAATTTGCTGAATTTTACCTTTGTTCATAACAACAACTCTATCTCCAAGAGTCATTGCCTCAACCTGGTCATGAGTAACATAGATTGTTGTTACGCCAAGTCTTTCATGTAGTTTAATGAGTTCTCCCCTTGTCTGGACCCTTAATTTAGCATCAAGGTTTGATAAAGGTTCATCCATAAGATAAACCTTTGGGTCTCTTACAATCGCTCTTGCAAGAGCAACCCTCTGTCTCTGACCACCGGAAAGTTCTCTTGGTTTTCTGTCGAGGAGATTTTCAAGTCCTAACATTGCTGCAACTTCTTTTACCTTTTTATCAATTACATCACGAGGTACTTTTCTTAATTCAAGTCCGAAGGAGATATTTTTGTAAACATTCATATGGGGATAAAGTGCATAGTTCTGGAAAACCATTGCAATATCACGATCTTTCGGGGGCACATCATTTACAAGCCTTCCTCCAATGTATACTTCTCCTGAAGTTACTTCTTCAAGCCCTGCAACGATTCTAAGTGTGGTTGTCTTTCCACAACCCGAAGGACCAAGTAGGACAAAGAACTCACCGTCATTCACATAGATGTTTACATTGTCTACAGCAACAACATTGCCAAACTTTTTAGTCACATTTACTAATTTTACATCGGCCATTGTTTCACCTCTCCTATTTTTTACATTTTGTAATAAATGCAATGTTATGTATACTATTATAGTATATTTTTTTTAAAAATACAAAACAAATTGAGGTTGAAAAATGCAGAATAAATTATTTTTATGGTTGCACATGCACCAGCCAGATTATTTAGATTCCCTAACAAATAAAACCATTCTTCCGTGGGTAAGAAGGCATAGTTTAAACGGTTACTACTCAGTGCCAAAAATATTACTTCAAACTGAATTCAAAGCAAACATAAATTTTTCAGGTATCCTTATTGAGCAAATCCAAAGGTACCAAAAAGGGGCAAAAGATATCTACCAAATCTACGAGGAAGTTGACCCTGAAAGTTTATCTCAAAGCGAAATAAACTTTATATTCAGGAGATTCAATACGCCTTACTCTTTTAAAAGCACTCGCTTAGACTCCATCAGGGAAAAATTTACTAAAGAAGAGAGACTTTCTTACAATGAAATTATCGATTTTCAAGTGTTGTTTAAACTATCCGCCTTTGCTCCAATAGACGAAGAAGTTGTCGAGTTAAGAAAAAAGGGTTCCAATTTTACGAAAGAAGATAAAGAAGTACTTATAAATCTTGAGAAAAGAATTATAGAAAATCTTTTCAATTTGTATAGGGAACTTCTTGAAAGAAATCAAATTGAAATAACTGTAACTCCATATTACCATCCAATTTTACCACTTTTATTAAATTTACACTCCGCACTTGAAAGCAAACCAAACGCAAAAATACCTCAAATAGATTCGAATCTAATTGAGGATGCAAAAATACAAATAAAAAGAGCAATCGAAATTGGAGAAACTGTTTTCGGAAAAAAGATCAATGGTATGTGGCCAGCCGAAGGAAGTATTTCAAAAGAAACAATTAGCCTTATTAAAGATTCAGGCATCAAATGGGTTGGAAGCGATGAAGCCGTGGTCAAAAACTTCGGTCTTGGACAAGGCATTTACGATTACAACGGAACTGTTTTATTTTTAAGAAATCATGTAATTTCTGATAAAATTGGTTTTGTTTACAATAAAATGAGAGTAGAAGATGCAATAACAGACCTAAAACATGAAATTGCAAAAAATGGTACCCTTATACTTATTCTGGACGGAGAAAATCCCTGGGAGTACTTTGAGAACTACGGAATTGACTTTATGAAAAAATTGTTTGGTTCGTTTGATAGGAATAATACACTTTTGGGAAGTGATGCAATACCTATGAAGAAAATTGATTCATTTACTCCCGGATCCTGGATAAATGGCTATTTCGATACATGGATCGGTGATGAGGAAACAAATGCAGCATGGACATATTTATTAGAAATAAGGAAAATTATCCAGAGCAATAATAAAGCAATCGAATTTTTACTTAAGGCAGAAGCAAGCGACCATTTCTGGTGGTATAGTGATTTTCACAAAAAAGAAATAAACTTCGACTTTGACTACCTTTTTAGAGGACACCTAATTAAGGCGCTTTTAGAAAGTAATCTCGAAGTAAAAAATTATCTATATTATCCAATTAAAAGATTTCCATAAGGAGGTTTTAAATGCCAGAACTAAGAAGAGATCCTACGACAGGAAAATGGGTTATAATAGCAACAGAAAGAGCCCTTAGACCAACTGATTTCAAAAGCGAAGAAGATGTTTTAAAGGGACCAGAAAACTGTCCTTTCTGCGAAGGTCATGAGTCAATGACCCCACCAGAAATTACCAGCATAAGAAAAGAAGGCACAAACCCAAACGAACCTGGATGGATTGTTAGAGTTATTCCTAATAAGTTCCCTGCTTTAAAAGTGGAAGGAGAGCTCAACCGACATGGAAGGGGTATTTACGATGTTATGAACGGAGTTGGCGCACATGAAGTTATCGTTGAATCTCCCGACCACTTTAAGTCACTTGAATCTCTTCCTCTTGAAAATGTGGAAAAAGTTATCTGGATGTTTAGAGAACGTATGCTTGATTTAAGAAAAGATGTACGATTAAAATACATCCTCGTATTTAAAAACAAAGGTAAAAGAGCTGGTGCTTCACTTGAACACCCGCACTGCCAGCTTATTGCAACGCCTGTGCTTCCAGATGTAGTAAAACTTGAACTTGATATGTCGCTAAGGTACTATCAATACAAAGAAAGATGCATTTATTGTGATATCGTTGAGCAGGAACTCGAAGATAAAGAAAGGGTTATTGACGAAAATGAAAAATTCGTTTCATTTGTTCCCTTTGCAGCAGCAGTTCCTTTTGAAATAATGATACTGCCTAAAGAACACATATCAGATTTTGGACAGATAAAGGCTTTAGAAATTTCAAAACTTGCAGAGATTCTCCAAAATTCCTTAAAGATGCTTGAAAAAGCAGTCCCTAATGTCCCTTATAATTTTTATATCCATACCGCCCCTCTTGACAACCTTAATATATCCTATTACCACTTCCACATACATATTGTCCCAAGACTTACACAGCTTGCAGGTTTCGAGTGGGGATCTGGATTTTACATCAATCCAATGATCCCAGAACAGGCAGCACAATTTTTAAGAAATGCAAAGGAGGAAAAATAATATGAACATTGCAATAGTTTCAAGCGAAGCAGTTCCTTTTTCAAAAACAGGTGGTCTTGCCGATGTTGCAGGTGCTCTCTTTAAAGTATTTTCAAATATGGGTGAGACTACATACCTTTTTACACCTTACTACAAAAAGACAAAAGAGCAATTTAATAAATTTGATAAAAGGATTTCTTTCACAGTAAAAATCGATAATAAGGATATCGAAGGTTTTGCAAACATCGTCGAATTTTATAAAAATGGATTTGCAATTTTAGTAGAGCAAGATGATTATTTCGGAAGAGATGCTCTTTATGGAGAAAAAGGGATTGATTATCCAGACAATGCAGAAAGGTTTGGATTCTTTGATAAAGCTGTTCTTAAGATATTAGAGACACTTAATCTTAATATTGATGTCCTTCACCTAAACGACTGGCAAACTGGTTTAATTCCACTTTTTGTAAAAGATGCCAAATTACCCTACAAAACTCTTTATACTATCCATAACCTCGCTTACCAGGGCAATTTTGACAAAGAGGTATTAAATTCCCTCCACATTGACGAAAAATATTTTACAATGGATGGAATAGAGTTCTATGGAAAAGTCAGTTTTATGAAGGCCGGGATTGTTTTTGCAGATAAAATTAGCACCGTAAGCCCGACATACGCAAAAGAAATACTCACGCCTGAATTTGGCGAGAGAATGGAGGGCATACTAAATACAAGAAAAAAGGACCTTGTAGGTATTCTAAATGGAATTGATTACGAAATTTGGAATCCCAAAGAAGATACGCTCATATATCAAAAGTTTGACAGCGAAACAATCCAGAACAAAAAAGAAAACAAGTATGCCTTCGCAAAAGAGTTTGGGCTTGCACAGGAAAATGCTCCACTTTTTGGAATGGTATCAAGAATTGCCTCACAAAAAGGACTTGATATACTCTCGGAATCATTAAAAGAAGTTTTAAAGGAAGATGTTAATGTAGTTATATTAGGCACAGGCGAAAAACCACTCGAAGAAAAATTGAAAGTTCTAAGCGATCTTTATCCTGAAAAATTCAAACTTTTCCTCACATTTGATGAGGCTTTAGCGCACAAAATATACGCTTCATCAGACTTTTTCCTTATGCCATCGAAATATGAACCATGCGGCTTGGGACAGATGATTGCATTGAGGTACGGCACGCTTCCAATAGTTCATGAAGTAGGTGGACTCAAAGATACCGTTGATAATTATTCAGAGATAACAAGTTGTGGAAATGGTTTTTCCTTTGGAGAGTATAGTAGCGATGCTCTTACGGAAACCATCAAAAGAGCAATTTCAATTTTCAAAAATAGTAACTTAATGCTACAATTAATAAGGGTGGGTATGAGTTGCAATTTTTCCTGGGAACAATCGGCAAAAAAATATTTGGAACTTTATAAGGAGTTAAAGAATGCCAATTAAATTTGGTACTTCGGGTTGGAGAGGAATTATAGCAGACGATTTTACATTCGAAAATGTAAGACTTGCAACATTAGGCATTGCACACTATTTAAAAGAAATTCAGGCTAAATCAGTTGTTGTAGGTTATGATACTCGATTTCTTTCCGAAGACTTCGCAAAGTCCTCAGCAGAAATACTTGCCTACAATGGGATAAGAGTTTACTTTTCAAACTACGACATTCCGACACCTGTTGTTGCATTTGAAATCTTGGATAAGAAAGCAGATGGTGGAATAAATATAACTGCATCCCACAATGATTATATGTACAATGGACTGAAATTCTCCAACAAAACCGGGGGACCAGCGCTTCCAGAGGAAACAAAGAGAATAGAACAACTTATTTTCCAATTGAAAGAAAGCAATACAAAGATTGAATGGATCGATTTCGACAAAGCAGTTTCTGAAGGATTAATTATTCCGTTTGATAACACGAATTACTTTGATGGAATTAGAAAAATCATAGATTTTGAGAAAATAAAAGAAAAGCACTTTAAAGTTGTTTACGACCCATTTTTCGGAACAGGAAGGCGATTTGTCCCGGCACTGATTCAGGATATTACTGACTTTGAAATGATACATGGCATTCGTGATCCTCTTTTTAACAAACTGCACCCAGAACCAACAGAAGAAAACCTTGAGCCACTTAGAAAAGCAGTTTTAGATAAAAACGCAAACATTGGACTCTCAACGGATGGAGACGCTGACAGATTTGGCTTTATAGATTCAGATGGAAGTTTTATCCCGCCAAACATAATTCTCTCGATAATATACTACTATCTTCTTGAGGTAAGATCCTTTAAAGGAAATGTTGTAAGAACAATCTCGACAACAACACTTCTCGACCGTATTGCAAGAGCATATGGATACGACGCCATAGTAACTCCAGTTGGTTTTAAGTACATAGGAGAAGCACTTTTTGAAAAGAAAGCAATTTTTGGTGGAGAAGAAAGTGGTGGTGCCTCTATCCAGGGATGGCTTCAAGAAAAAGACGGAATTCTTATAGACTGTCTTGTGCTTGAAATAGTAAGCCACTTTAACAAAAGTTTAAAAGAACTTAGAAATGAATTATTTGCGAAATTTGGCGAAGTATACAACAAGAGAATCGACTTCTCATTTAGACCAGAGTTACAAAGCAAGGCAATGGGCGTTCTTCGAGACTATATCTATAAAAATAAAGAATCACTCGGTATAACAAACATAAACGAACTCGACGGCATACAGATTGCTTTTGGAGATGCAAGCACCATACTTTACAGGGTTTCCGGAACTGAACCAAAATTGAGAATTTATCTTGAAACATTCAAAGAAGACAAATTAGAGCCATTATCCAAACTTGCAGTAGAAATATTCAACAAGGCAGGTGAATAAAGTGAAAGTCGATTTATCAAGCGTATTGAGTGAAAATATCGGAGAGCATGGCTTACCAAAAGAAAGTATTTTAAAAGATACAAGTTTGCTAAGAAAAGTAAAAACTGCAATTCTTAGTAAGATTAATGAAGACTATTATCCACTAATGCTTCCAGAAGAAATGCTTAAAGAAGTTAACGAAATAAATGACTATGCTTCACATATTAGAGACAAGTTCGATAACCTGGTGGTAGTCGGAATGGGAGGCTCAATTCTTGGCAACGAACTTCTCCACTACTCACTTAATGGAATCTACTCAAACCTCGAAAGACCTAAAAAAGTCTATTTTTTGGACAATATAGATCCTGAAACTAACCTAACGCTACTAAAGTCACTTGATCTTAAGAAAACTTTTTTTAACTTCATAACTAAGTCAGGTAATACATCAGAAACGCTTCTCAGTATGTTGCTCATATTTGATATCATAAAGAAAGAAGGACTTGACCTTAAGGAGCACCTTCTCTTTACAACTGATCCAGAAAAAGGTCTTTTAAGAAAACTTTCAAAAGAACTTGGCGTTAAAGCATATCCGATACATCCAAATGTAGGAGGGAGATATTCAGTTCTTTCGCATGTCGGTCTATTTTCTGCAGCATTCGAAGGAATTGATATAGAAAAACTCCTCGAAGGAGCCAGGAGAAGAAAAGACAAATTCGCCCAAGGAGTTGAAGACAAAGATAGCAGTATGATGTTAGCGCTAACTCAATACAAGTTGTTTATTGAAAAGAATGTTAATATCAATGTTTTATTTTCATATTCCGATGGCCTTGAGTATTTAGGAAAATGGTATGAGCAATTGTTGGCTGAAAGTATCGGAAAGCAATTCACAAGAGACGGAAAAAAGATTTTTACAGGTATTACACCAGTTGTTGCAAGAGGACCATACCACCAACATTCAACTCTTCAACTTTTTATGGAAGGACCTTTTGATAAATTGATCATGTTTGTTGCACCAAAAAAGTTCAGAAAAGACACAATCGTATTTAATAACATTGGAATGCCCGAACTTGAATTTCTCGACAATAAAAAGTATTCCGAACTTCTTCAAAGCGAATACGTTGCAACAAAGATGGCATTAACTCAAAATGGACGACCAAATTTGTCAATAGAGATTGAGAAGATTGACGAAGAAAATATAGGTGAGTTAATCTACTTCTTTGAACTTGAAGTTTTGGCTCTTGGTGAGCTACTTAACATAAACCCCATAGATCAGCCATCTGTTGAGGTGGGAAAGAAATTCACACATGCTCTTATGGGAGATAAGAAATATAGTGAATACCTTGAAACACTTGAAAAATTAAATAAAATGGATAAACTTATCCTTGATTAAGGAGACAAAAATGAAAAGAAATAGCGCTTTAGTTGTCATTTTGTTGATTTTAATCTCTTTCATAGGAGGCTATTTTGTTGGGTTCAGATACCCAATTGGTATAACTCAACCAAATTCTCACATACTTCTCACAAGGACTGCCGACTATCTTCTCAATAATTTCTATAAACCAATTAGCGAAGAACAACTCATAAAAGGAATGGTTAACTCCTTGAACGATCCTTATACAGTTTTTATGAACCCTGAAGAAACTAAGGCGCTTCAAGAAGAAGTAAAAGGAGAATACGCAGGCATTGGCGTAATAATAAACAAAAACGAAAAATTAAATTATCCAGAAATCGTATCTGTTTTTAAAGATTCTCCTGCTGAAAAAAGTGGACTTCTAAAAGGAGATATTATTGTAGAGGTAGACGGAAAATCAACTTTTAATCTCTCGCTGGATGAAGTTGCATCAATGGTAAAAGGAAAAGTTGGAACTCAGGTTACTCTTAAAGTTAGAAGAGATAATAAAGAACTGAGTTTTACAATAACAAGAGCAAAGATAAATATTCCTTTAACTCAAGTTAGTTATTATGAAAATGGCAAAATCGGCTACCTTAGCATATTCATGTTTTCTGAAGGTGCAGGCAAAGATGTAGAAAAAGCCCTAAACGAATTCAAGAGTAAAAAAGTTGAAGGTATTATCCTTGATTTAAGAGGAAATCCAGGCGGCCTTTTAAGTGAATGCGAAAATGTAGCAAGTGAAATGCTCCCAAGCGGCGTATTGCTTTACACAAAAGATAGAAATGGTAAACTTGAGCCAATTCAAATCAAAGGAAACAAACTTAACATACCGATGGTCGTTCTTGTAGATGGCGGAACTGCAAGTGCATCAGAAATTTTGACTGGTGCTATAAAGTACTACAAAGTGGGGACTGTTATTGGCGAGAAAACATTCGGCAAAGGCGTTATTCAGCAAATTTTCTCTTTACCTGATTCTTATTCTCTTAAGGTTACAGTTGAAGAGTATCTTTTACCAGATAAGACAAGTATTAATGGTGTTGGAATTACTCCGGATATTGTAATTAAAGATAACCCAGATACAAAAGAAGACGAGCAATTAAACAAGGCTATTGAACTGCTAAAAAAACCATGATTATTGTTATTTCGGGACCATCAGGCGTTGGCAAAGGAGCTGTTTCAAAAGAACTTGTAAAACTCGACCCTCGGTTTGAAATTGCTATAACCTGCACAACGCGAAAGCCAAGGGAGAACGAAGTAGACGGTGTAGATTATTTCTTTTTAGATGAAGAAACCTTCAAAAAAATGATAGAAGAAGGCAAACTTGCAGAATATTCAATTGTCCATGGTAATCTATACGGCACACCTCAAAAATATATAGATTTAGGGTTGAGTAGTAAGAAGGATGTCATATTCCAAATTGATGTTCAAGGAGCAAAAAAGATTAAGAACAAATATGATGAAGCCCTTCTAATATTCCTTATGCCACCGAGCATTGAGGTGCTGCTTGAAAGACTCAACAAAAGGGGAACAGAAAACATTGCAGAAATCGAGAAAAGAACAAAAAGGGCAAAGGAAGAAATAGAAGAGAGGTATCTATACGACTACATCGTTGTAAATGATGTCCTTGAAAATACTGTTAAAGAGATCTACGAGATAATTTTGAGAGAGCGTAAGCTTCACACCGGTCTTTAAATTCACAAGAGTTACAGGTGCCGTTAACATTTGCAGGAAAGTGACCTTTAAAAATGTTTTCCGTTACTTCCTCAATTCTTTTTTTGCTTCTTTCTATAAGGTATGTTGTTACTTCAAAAGTAATATTCTTACCTTTTCTAAGGTAATGAAAACTTACTTCCTTTATGCTTTGAGACCCATATTTATAATCACCTGCAATCTTATACAGAACAGGCTGTAAAATCTCTTCTTCTCTAAAAGATTCTCCCACAAAAGAGTTTGTCTTGTAGTCGATAATAATAAAGCCATTGTTGACTTTGTCGATCCTGTCAAACCTCCCTTTGAGTTCAAGTCCTAAAAATGGGACAGAAAATTCAGATTCAACTTCATATGCAGGGGTAAAACCAAAAATATTCTTCCTGTAGTATGTGGTTAACATCTCTTTTGCTTCCTGTTTTGCCTTTAACTCTTCTTCCTTTGTTCTATATCCTTCACTTATCCAATGTGTGTCGAGCAATTCTAAAAGATATTTATAAGGGTCTTTCTTAAGCACCTTAAAGTTTTCGTTTGGGCTATAAAATTTCTCAAGTACCTTATGAATAGAATTTCCAAGGCTAAAATATGATTTTGGGGCAGTAGGTAGATTGTCGATATAGAGAAACTTGTAACGCAAGGGACACTTAATGTAAGTTGAAATTTTTGAGTAACTTAAATAAAAGGAAGTATTCTTTCTTTCCATAGTTCCAATACTTTTTTCTCCAACTCCTCTAAATTACCACTATTATCAATAACAACATCAGCCTTTTTTATCTTCTCTTCGATAGGCATCTGAGAGTTAATACGCTCTAAAGCTAAGTCTCTTTCTATATTTTCACGTTCCATTAATCTTTCTAATTGCAACTCCAACGGTATATAAACCACCCACACTTCATCAACAAATCTATCCCAGTTTGCCTCAATCAGTATAGCAGCATCCACAACAATAACCTTGGGGTTGTCTTTTTTTGCTTTTTCCAACTCCTCTAAAAGCTTTTCAGTCATAACGGGAATCATAATATCATTCAATTTTTGAAGTAAATTTTTGTCCCTGAATACCAATTCACCCAGAGCACGCCTGTTTAAGATGTTTCCTTCAAGAAAAACATTATCTCCAAAAGTCTCTCTTATTTTATCGAGTACTCCTTTATAATTCTCTTTTTGAATGTCCTTTGCAAGTGAGTCCATATCGATTACCTTCGCACCGAGGCTCTTAAGTATCTTAGAAACAGAACTTTTACCAGAAGCAATATTCCCCGTTAACCCAATCACTTTCATAGACGTGCTTCCTTCAGATTCTTTCCGTAAGCAACATCAACTTTAAGAGGCACACTCAATTTACAAACTCCTTCCATAATCTTTCTTATCTCGTTCATTCGCTCGTTAATCACATCTTTATGGATTTCAAAAACAAGTTCATCGTGAATCTGAAGCAGAATCTTTGCATCAGGAACGCTATTGAATATTTCAACCATTGCAAGCTTTATTATGTCTGCTGCACTTCCCTGGATTGGGCTATTAATTGCAACCCTTTTAGCGTTTTCTCTAACATTTGAGTTTTTATCATCAAGTCCCCTTATAAAACGCCTGCGTCCAAAAATTGTTCTTGTTTCTCCTTTTTCCTTAGCTTCAGTTATTTGCTTATCGATATACTCCTTTACGCCAGGATATCTTTTAAAATATCTTTCAATGTATTCTCCTGCTTCTTCTTTTGATATACCAAGTTGTTTTGATAAACCGTATGGAGAAATTCCGTAGATAATACCAAAGTTAATCGCTTTTGCTAAATTCCTCTTTTCCTTGGAAACTTCAACATCACTTAGATTAAACACTTCCATAGCAGTCCTTTTATGGATGTCCTCATTATTTAAGAATGCGTCAATAAGGTTTTTATCCTGAGATAGGTGTGCAAGAATACGAAGTTCAATTTGGGAGTAATCAGCACTTAAAAGTAAATTGTTTTCATCTGATGCAGTAAATCCCTCTTGAATTTTAAACCCCCACTCATCCTTCACCGGGAGATTTTGCAAATTTGGGTTTGTGCTTCTTAGCCTACCAGTTGCAGTCCCAATTTGGTGGTAAATCGTATGCAATCTTCCAGTCTCTTTAGATACAAGATGCGGAAGAGCACTTATATAAGTGTTGTTCAATTTGACTAAGTGCCTGTACTCGATTATTAACGGAATTATGGGGTGCAAGCCCTCAATCTCTAAAAGGATGCCACTGCCGGTGCTATCTTTTGCTCCTTTTGGTCGCTCAAGCCCTAATACATCATACAGGACTGATGCAAGTTGTTTAGAAGAAAGTATATTAAAGGAAATACCTGCAAGTCTAAAAATTTCCAATTCAAGTTCTTGTATCCTCTTGTTAATTTCCTCTTCAAGCTTCTTAAAGTATTCAATATCGACAGATATACCAGTTTTCTCCATTTCAAAAAGGACCCTTGAAAGAGGCAATTCAATATCGTTAAAAACAAAAAATAGATTTTCTTTCTTCAGGTATTCAATTATTTTCCCGCCATAATCTTTTAGGAACATAGACTCATCTTGAATGTTTTTAAATTCGTAATCTATATTGAGGTATTTTGAAAGATCCTTCAAAGAAAAAGATTCAAGGTCAGGATCGATAAGATAGAATGCAAGAGTTGAATCAAGAGTAACATTCTTTACATCGCAATCAATAAAATCCGCAACCTTGTAAAGCATTTTTAAGTTATTTGTATATTTCTCTATATCCTCACTTGAAAGGACACTCTTCAGAATAGGCAAATTCTTGTGGTCGAGGAAAAGATTATTTAAGAAATCAAATTCGTAAACTTCGTTATCTTTAAGCAAATAAACTTTGTTAACTTTTCTATCATCCGAAAGAATATACACTATGGCTTTCTTTTGCACAAGATTATTATTAGTTTTGTTTATCTCTATCTTGTCCAATTTATAAGGATCTGGGTCTTTGTTGTCCTCGCTTTTCCCAAAAAGTGTTTCATTCTCCTTATAATCTTCCTCTCTAAGCCCTAATTCTTTTATTATTGAGTTAAACTCATATTTCTTCAGGATTTCTAAAACACTTCTATTGTTGAAATTAGAGACCCTCAACTCTTCAAGATTAAATTCTATCGGAACATTTCTTACAAGCATGCAAAGAGACTTGTTCCTAAGGACTTTCTCTTCAAAACCACTCAGACTATATTTCTCAACTAAATTTGGATCATTAAGTATGTTTTCCACTGTTTTGTAATTTGCTATAAGTTTGGATGCAGTTTTCTCACCGATTCCTTTTATACCTTCTATATTATCCGATACATCACCTAACAACGCTTTGTAGTCAACAAGATATTGTGGATCGAAACCAAATTCCTCTATAAACTTTTTTCTATCATATGTTTCAATTTTAGTAACGCCTTTTCTTGTAACAAGTAGACGAACATTCTCATCAATTAGTTGCGCTAAATCAAAATCGGAGGATAGTATAGAAATTTCAAGGTTTTTGTCTTTTAATTTTTCAACAAATGTCGCAATAATGTCATCCGCCTCGAAACCATCAAGTTCAAAGTATTTTATGTTAAAGGCACCGAGTACTTCTTTTACTATATCAAACTGGATGGAAAGATCATCTGGCATTTTTGGTCTTTGAGATTTATATTCTTTGTATTCTATGTGTCTAAAGGTAGGCGCTTTTTTATCAAATGCAACTGCAAGGTAATTCGGCTTTTCATCTTTTAATATTCGCAAAAGCATTCTTATGAATCCATAAACAGCAGATGTAGGAATGCCGGTTGATGTTGAAAACTTAGGCAATGCATAGTATGCTCTGAAAATTATGCTACTTCCATCGACAAGAATTATTTTCTCCATTCGATATTATTATATACACTTTTAAGTTATAATTAAAAG
>JAEMPV010000027.1 GCA_022759145.1 Caldisericum sp. | reverse complement strand
AAAAACTTCCTTTTTCACTAAATCCAAAATAATCACCTCCTGATTTAATTATAACAGATTTAAAATAAATAAAAAAATTGGGAAGGCTCTTGCCTCCCCAATCCTCCTATTAATATAATTGGTCAGCCTATCTGAGCATAATTACTCTTCAAATTTCTTGAAAACAAGCGCTACATTATGTCCACCAAAGCCAAAAGAATTTTTCAGGGCAACTTTTACATCTGCTTCTCTTGGCTTATTAGGAACATAGTCAAGGTCACATTCGGGATCGGGTACTTCGTAGTTTATTGTTGGGAAAATTATTCCTTTTTCAATTGATAGAACTGTTGCAACGGATTCAAGAGCAGCAGCCGCACCAAGCAAATGTCCTGTTTGGGACTTTGTAGAACTTACAGGGATTTTGTATGCAAGATCCCCAAAAAGCGACTTAATTGCAAAAGTCTCGTTTTTATCATTTAGAGGAGTCGAAGTCCCATGCGCATTTATGTAGCTTACATCCTCTTTATTTACGTTTGCCTTCTTCAAAGCAAGATCCATTGCTCTTATAACTTCCTTTGCAGTTGGGTCTGGTGCGGTCACATGGTACGCATCGCATGTTGTTCCGTATCCTGCAAGTTCTGCATAAATTTTTGCACCACGTTTTTTTGCATGCGATAAGGATTCAAGAACAAGAATGCCAGCACCTTCTCCCATAACAAAACCATCACGCTCTTTATCAAAAGGTCGGGATGCATGCTCTGGATCATCGTTTCTTTTTGATAAAGCACGCATTGAGGAGAAAGCAGCAACTGCAGTTCCCGTAAATGGGGCTTCTGCACCGCCTGCAATAATTACATCCAAATCGCCCCTTTCAATTGCAAGAAGGGCTGCCCCAATTGTCTTTGCAGATGATGCACACGCTGCAACTGCAGAAAAAGTTTCTCCCCTGAAGCCATATTTAAGAGCAATGTATGCAGGGATCGCATCAACAATCATCTGAGTGATTAAGAATGGGCTTACCCTTGTTGGCCCTTTTTCCTTGTTTACAAGTATTTGTTGCTCTAAAGAGATGACCCCACCAATGCCAGATGTTACATAAACACCAACTCTTTCAGGGTCAATTTTATCCAGCTCAAGATGGGCATCCTCAATTGCCTCTTTTGCTGCAGCAAATGCAAAGTGCTGAACTCTATCAAGGCGTGAGACCTCTTTTTTATCAATGTAGTTTTCAGGATTAAAATCCTTAATTTCGCCACCAATCTGCACTGGATAGTTGCTTACATCGAAAGAGGAGATTTTCGAAACACCAGATTTACCCGAAAGTAAGCCCTCAAGAAATGCGTTAACGCCAACCCCAATTGGCGAAACCGCCCCAAGGCCAGTTATAACAACTCTTTCTCTTTCCATAATTACCCTAAATGTTCTTTAATGTAAGAAACCGTTGCCCCGATTGTTGTAATTTTATTAATGTCCTCATCCGGGATTTTTACCCCAAATTCATCTTCAAGAGCCATTGCAATGTCAACAAGAGCAAGGGAGTCTGCTCCGAGGTCTTTTACATATTCTGCAGAGTCAACGATCTTGTCGTCTTCTACGCCTAATTTCTCCTTTACGACTTTTGCTACTTTTTCTCTAATTTCTCTTTCTTCCATTTCTTACCTCCTTAATAAATTTTTTATGTTAGTGATAACCCACCATCAACTATGATAACACTTCCTGTAATATAACTTGCAAGAGGAGAAGCAAGGAAAAGGACTGCATTTGCAACATCAACTGGAGTTCCTTTCCTCTTCAATACAATTTTATTCATGTATGATTCGACTACATTCTGAGGAAGTTTTTCTGTCATTTCTGTTTCAATAAAGCCTGGAGCAACAAGATTTGAGGTGATACCTCTTGACCCATATTCAAGCGCAACTGCCTTTGTAAAACCAATAAGGCCTGCCTTAGATGATACATAATTTGCTTGCCCAATATTCCCTGTAATGCCAACAATTGAACCTATATTAATAATCCTTCCAGAATTGCTCTTTAACATATATTTGAGGCTATGCTTTGTCATCAAAAAGGCTCCTTTGAGATTTGTATTCATAACCAGATCCCAATCTTCGGAAGACATCCTTAAAAGAAGTGTATCTTTTGTAACACCAGCATTATTAACGAGTATATCAATTTTACCAAACTTATCGACGATTTGCTTAACTACATTTTCAACGGAAGGCTCCTCCTCAACCCTGCACTGAAATACCTCGGCAACTCCCCCAAGGGATTCAATTTCTGCCTTTGTGTTCAGTGCATCCTGAGACCTGTTTGCATAGATTATCGCAACTTTGCTTCCTGCCTTTGCAAGGGCAATAGAAATTGCACGCCCTATTCCTCTTCCGCCACCTGTCACGATAGAAACGGTGCCTTGGAGGTTAATTTCAACCATTAAAGACCTCCTCTGCAAGCTTTACAGAAGCGCCTTTAATTATACGTTCAATAAGACCTTTAAGGACATTCTTGGGACCAACTTCATAGTATTCCTTAACGCCCATTGAATCCATTTTTAAAACCGAATCAACCCAGTTAACTGAACCTGTAAGTTGCTTCTTGAGGTTTTCCTTTATGCGAACAACATCAGTCTCAGGTAAAGCAGTCACATTCTGCACGATAGGTATTTGAGGTGTATGAAATTCTGCTTCATCAATTGCCTTTGACATTTCAGGGACAACAGGCTCCATTAAAGGTGAATGGAACGCTGCGGACACCTCGAGGGGCTTTGCAAGGCGTGCTCCAAGTTCCTTTGCTATACGCTGTGCTTCTGTTATTGCATCAATCGAACCAGAAAGGACAACCTGGTCAAATGCGTTGTTGTTTGCATTGACAATAACACCAAATTTCGAAGCGCTATCAAGAAGCGTTTTTATCTTATCCTTATCAAGTCCGATAACTGCAAGCATCTTGCCTGGAGCCTTATTTGAAGCTTCCTTCATAAGGAGGCCACGGGTCCTTACAAGTTTAAGCCCCGTTTCAAAAGAAAAAACACCTGCTGAAAAAAGCGCTGAATACTCGCCAAGACTGTGCCCTGCAACAATATCTCCCTTAATACCTTTTTCCTTTAAGAGGACATCGTAAATGGATGATACGGTGTAGAGAGCAGGTTGTGTAATGTCTGTTGAAGTAAGCAATTCCTGTGGTCCCTTTTCGCAAATCTCAAGCAAATCGAACCCTAAGATTTCAGAAGCCTTATTAAAAAACTCTTTTTTAACTGAACTTTCGGGGATTTTTGCACTCATCCCTACATACTGCGAACCCTGTCCAGGAAAAACGAATGCCTTCATTTCTCACCACCTCATTAAAATTGCGCCTGATGTCATCCCTGCGCCAAATGACACCATAAGCACAAGATCACCTCTTTTAAGTTTACCTTCTTTTCTTATTGTGTCAAGAGACACAGGAATTGAAGCAGAAGATGAGTTTCCAAACCTATCAATTGTCACAACTACCTTTTCCATAGGGATGCCAAGTTTTTCTGCACCAGCCTGGATTATCCTCAGGTTCGCCTGGTGCGGCACAAACCAGTTGATGTCCTCAAGTTTTACACCTGTCTTATCAAGAAGTTTTTTCGAAATGCGGGAAATTTCTCTTACAGAAAACTCGAAAACCTGGCGCCCGTTCATTTTCGTAAAGTATGAGCGTTCCTTTAGCACCTCTTCCGAAAAAGGCTTCCTTGATCCACCTGCAGGAAGGGTCAAGTGCTCCGCAATAGAACCATCTGCATACAACTCAAAATCTATAATACCTGAATTGTCTTTAGTTTCTCCCAGAACAACAGCACCTGCTCCATCACCAAAAAGCACATATGTTCCTCTGTCAGTTGGATCCATCATCCTTGTTATGACCTCAGCTCCTATAACAAGAACATGCTTGTATGCACCTGACTTTACAAACTGAGTTCCTACAACCGTTGCGTAAACCCATCCTGGACAACCTGCCTGTAAATCGAATGCAGCGCATTTACCCGAAGCCCCTATCTTATCCTGAATAAGGCATGCTGTTGCTGGATAAAGCATATCAGGGGAGTTTGTGCCCACAATAATGAGATCGATATCCTCTGGCTTTAAGCCTGCATCTTCAAGCGCTCTTTTTGCTGCAATTGCACCAAGGTCAGAAGTTGCTTGCGTTGGTTCTGCAAAGCGCCTTTCAACAATTCCTGTTCGTGTCCTTATCCACTCATCAGATGTGTCTAAAATTTTTTCAAGGTCGTGGTTCGTTACAATTTTTTCTGGGATGTAACTTCCCATGCCAAGGATTCCTACATTCAAAACGCACCTCCTAAAGAA
The DNA here is from genome assembly GCA_022759145.1 of Caldisericum sp. Classification (NCBI taxonomy): domain Bacteria; kingdom Pseudomonadati; phylum Caldisericota; class Caldisericia; order Caldisericales; family Caldisericaceae; genus Caldisericum; species Caldisericum sp. Next base: position 836 of record JAEMPV010000027.1, on the reverse strand, counting down.
TTTTTATCAACAAAAAATGCCTTTATGACTCCTTTTGCAACAAGAGTATCAGTAACAAAAAGTTCGACTTCGCTTTTTGCTATGTTATGCCTGAAATCGAGAACTTTGCTCTTTGCAATAACTGTTTGATTTTCCTCTACCTTTTTTACAAACCTGAAAGTCTCAACACCTGTAAGATACCCAAAGAGATTTTTATACTCATCCTTAAGAAGAATCATAAACGCAGAGACCTGCGCAGAAAACTCGATAAGGATTACCCCTGGTACAATTGGAAAATCGGGAAAATGTCCTTTAAAGAAAAAATCGCTCTGTGTAAATGTCCTTTTTCCAACTGCACTTACTCCAGGCTCAACCTCGAGGATTTCGTCAACAAAAAGGAATGGCTCCCTGTGCGGAAGTATTTCCTTTATTTTATCAATACCCAAATTTTTTATCATCTTCACCACCCTAATAAAAATTTTTACTATTTTATACAAAATACCAAAATTTCCAAATAATACAAAAATGCATAGTCTAAAAAGAAAAATCCCCCGAATTTATCGGGGGACAAAACAACCTAAATAATTTAAATCTTACGGAGTATAAAGTTTTGATGCAATAGGCAATAGAAGGGAAAGTTTGGGGAAGAAGGTAATAATAAGCAAACCTATGATTGCAAATGCAACAAATGACCAGATTTCCTTTGAAGTTTGGTCAAGAGATTTTTTAATGAGGTTAGATGTAACATATAAGTTCACAGCAACTGGTGGCGTTATTTGACCTATTGCAAGAGCAACGGTTGCCATAACACCAAAGAACAGTGGATCAATCTTGAATGCTGTAAGAACAGGAAGGAA
>JAEMPV010000026.1 GCA_022759145.1 Caldisericum sp. | reverse complement strand
CCTTTATTTCAACTTTATGCTTCTTTTCTCTATTAAAAACAGGTTCAAGAACTTTGGCGTAATTTTCAAGTTGATTCTTAACAAAAGGATGAACTGTTGCACTCATTAAACAGAATTTGCCACCATAATTCGATATTTCTTGCAAGGCTTTGACAATCATTGCAAGAATTTCTGGTGAGTAACTCTGAGGCTCGTCAACAACAACCTTAGAATACATTAATGTGGCATATATTTTCTCGTAACCCCTCCATTTAAAAACAGCAGTAAAAATTTGATCTGCAGTTGTAACAGTTATTGGCATAGAAAGTTGCCTTGATAAGTTGGTTCTATAGATTGGTTCCTCGAGTGAGTATTCATCTTCTTTCTTGCCTTGAGAGTCTAAATTATAAAATAGGCTTTCGCTATGCAAAAGTCCTGCTTTTTCCTGTCCAACAATCTCGGCAACTCTTTCATACATAGCATTTACAGAAACTCTTACAGGAAGAGTATAAAATGCTTTTTGTTCTCCTATCCAATTCATTGCAAATTCCGTCTTCCCCATACCAGTTGAGGCTACAAATAAAATGCTTTCATCCCTATAATCTCTTGCCTTCAGTTGGAAATCTTTTAAGATGCTCTTTTTCTCTGTTTCAATATAATAAACAAGCTTATTTTCTGGGTCTTCAACTCTTTCTGACTCAACCGTGATATGCGCCGATGAAGAGTGGTCTAACCTATGAAGCATGCCTTTAAGAAGTATAAAGTATTTATCTCTTTTTATTGATTCAAAAGTGTTAGAATAAGGATCAAGCAAGGAAAAATACCTGGAAGATGGATTAAGCGTCAATGATACCCCCAAATCCTTAAGTTTTTCTTCAACCCACCTGAGCTCACCTTTTTTCTTAAGTAGATCTTCAATAACAATTTTTTCATAATAAGACTTATCAAAGTCAATTAATCTGTTATGATGATAAGCGATTGTATAAAAAAGCATTAAAAAATTGTTATCATCTAAATCAAGCAAGCGAGGTTCTGGTAAAAATGCAACAGAAAGAAAGTTATGAGGTATCTCCTTTCTTAGTTCATACGGGACCTTGATATCCTCACCTAAAAGTTTTTGTATTTTATGCTGAAAAGCCGAGGATGCCTTCCCGAGATCATGGAAAATACAGGCAATTTCCAATAATTTCCAGAAAACAGGGGAAACTTCGAGTTTTTCTTCAAATTCTTTTCCGTATGCCTCTTTAAGAATAGAATAATTATCTATGAGAGTATTAGTATGTTCCTCTAATGTTTCCCCAATATAACTGTTATTCCTTTTAAATACTTTAGCATAAATCATACGAGGTCGATTATTCTACCTTCTTCTTTGTCAAAAAGGCACTTTCCTTTGTAAACTACTCCGTTATCAGCGTAAACTACATCCACTTTTTCAAAATACCTTAGATTTGAACGAATTTCATATTTGTTATTCATCCTGTAATGAATTCCTCTAATGCCAAGATAATCTGAAGTTCTTTTACTTAAATAAATTCCATAGTTAAGTTCGTGAGTATTTGAAAGACTAAATTCAACTTCTTCACTCTCTATAAAATCGACGAAATCAATCCTTGCTATGTCCTCATGTCTTCCAATACTTGGAAAAGAATATCTTGTAACATTTTGCCTGAATTTTTCAAGCGCTTCATTATCCTCAGAATATAAATAGATATTAAGGTTAATATCAAATACGGTTGCAACAAATACTGGGGAATGGTTGAGCGCCTTATTTATCCAATCTAATTTTACTTGTTCTTTATCTTTTCTTATTCTGTCAAATTTAATAAATGTCTGCATATCATAGAGAACAGAAGAAAAAGTACCCTGAATACTCATAGATAAGGGAATATATTCGTGAGCATCGATAACACTATGGAACCAGCCTTTCACAGTGGAAAGAGGAGGCAGAGGATAGGTGTCCCAAAAGTTAAAGTTTAAAGGTTTTCTATAATTGGCAAAAAGCTGATATGCCTTTACTTTTAATATTTTCATTTTGACCCAAATGTTTCTAATACCTTGTCTTTTAACTTACTAAAAAATCCATCTATATCCGAAACATTCTTACTCAATTTATTAAACTCACTTTCATTCAACCAATATCCTTTTAAATATCCAACATAAGTGTAATCACGGATAGGTTTTCCATCAAAAGAAAGAGAGAGTTGAGAATCTAATATCTCAGTGTCGATTCCGTATTTTTTCTCTTCTTTACTGTAATTCACCTTTAACTTATTCAAGAAGAAGGGGTTCTTTATATCATACACTCCTCCGATAGCAAAAATAGGTGAGAGAGATTCTGTTCTACCTTTGATATTTCGTGTTAAAACTTTTAAAACTTCAAGCAATTGATTTACCCTTTTTGCTTTTTCATCGGGAGAAAGATATATTTTATCGTTTTCATCCACGCCAATCCTATCCAAGTCGACTGTTACGGTATAAGAATACAAAGAATAGTGATGCTCGAATTGGAAAGGATTTGGGTCTGTCCCTGCTCTGTCAGCAAAATTTTTGTTAGTCCCAAATTCCACATCGCCCTCCATTGGTTCAAGTGAAATTGCAGGACTAATTCGCACAACAGCCGGGCGAGAAATAGAGCCCTGTCCTTTTTTTGTTTTCATATAACCAAACAGATCCATTTCAACATAATCTTTGATATTAGCATCTGGTTTAAACTGGACAACTTGCTGTTCTTTTGTAAGGGGATCTTCCTTATCGTCGATGTTATAGGATTCCTTGAGTGTCCTGTAGATATCGTACCGTATAGCCTGACGAGATGTATAAGAGTAAAATTCGCCGCCTTTAGTAAGCTTTTTCAATTCTGAAATGTTCCCGACACCTTCGCCATAGTTCAGGCTCATCGCCTCAAAAATTGCCGTGTAAGTTAATCCTTTAGCCATTTGCTACCTCCTTTGTTTCTTGTACATTTCCTTTATTGTTTCCACCTTTACTTAAAAAACCATTTAAAAAGCTATACCCAAGTGGATAGAAATACTCCTTATTGTAAAGCACCTTTGCCATAGAAGAAGGCACCTCCATGTCATACGCCATAAAGGTTCTCATGGCAACATCCATAAATACATTTACATCACCGATTTTAAGGGCATTCAGTAACTTGTAGGCAATTGATGGTATCTTGTTTTCTGCATTCCTACTCTTCATAACATCTGCAAGTTCCTTACCGCAAGCATACATCCTCCAAATTTCTTTCTCTTCAAGACTCATTAGTTTCCTCCCTTCTTTTGTAATATTTTTTAAAAACCTGAATATTAAGATATTTAAAGTCTGCAAAGTTTCATAGCCAAAAAAAATCTGATACAGGTTAGATTTGCCTTGTTCACTCAAACTTATACGCTCAAGCCAATATAGATACCCATAGTCAAGGGTATTTTTCAAGATTTTTTGGATAGTATCTGTCAGTATGTAACTTCCCTGATCTTTTACCTTATAAGAGGCTCTTGCTAATGTCTTTAGGTCAGTTTGATTTTCTTTAATGAATCTTGCCTTTTCTCTTGAAACATTGAAAGAGTAAACTTTTGGAAAATTCTCTTCACTTAAGTTTAATTCAATCAGTGCAATGTTTTTAAGAACAAATTCTGCTTTCTCTCTTTCGAGTTCAAGAACAAGCTCTGTAAAGAAGTCAACTAAGAAGTTTTCATTATTGTCTTTCTTTAATACATCATTTAAGAGTTTATTTGCCCTATATAAGTTTCTTACCGAAGAATCCTCATTTACAAAATAAAAAGTTTTATCATTACGTGGTGAAGGAGTTAATCCTGCAAAACTGGAAAAATAGATAAGTTCGCATATTTCACAGAGAGGGAGACTCGTATCAAAGTTCCATGCATAATTTATTGCGTCATCGTTAAGACCGAAGAAGGGAGAAATCCCCGTGTCAAACTTAGCACCCTTTTTCGCTTGCCTGCCACAGTTTACACAAAAAAGTTCTTTTTCATGATCAATTTTGCCGCTAACTATTGGCTCTTCAAAATCTTCATAGAATTTTTTTAATCTTTCCTTGTTTATAGTCAAATTAAGGAAGCTCTTTTGACCATACATACCCCTTAAGTAGATTTGCACATCAGACTCAAATATTTCCTGGTATTCATCTTTCATAACTTTAATTGCAAATTCAAGCAAGCCTTTTATTGCTTTTTTAGGGTCTTCCTTTATTTCTTCTTTGCTGGGAAGTTTAATGTTTTCTTTGAGAAATTTGAAACCATTCAGAATCTTCTTAAACCTATCTAATATAACTTGCAGAATCTCTTCATCTTTATCTTTATCACTAATTTTGTACTTCTTCCTAAGATTGTGGATAACATTACTATCTCCTTGTTCAAGTTTGTCTAAATCACTCAAAAATTCTTCTAATGTATTTAAAATATTGTAATATCTACCGTATTGATTGAATGCAAAACTAAAATACTTAGAGGAGAAGCCCTGCAAAGCCGATCTATCAAACTCAATATAATTTTCGCCAATTTCTATTGAATTCTCACTATCAATATCGTCATTAGTGACTATCTTTAAGAAACCAATAATTCCTGCATTATAAAGCCAATCTGAAAGATATACTCTTTCTTTCATCCTATCACCTCTACCATTCCGAAACCCTGTCCTGTACGAAGTCCGATACCCATCTGGTAAAGCGCTTTGAGATCTCTTGTATCACCTTCGACTTTAAAAATCCCATCAAAAGCAGTAAATGTCATAAATGGCTTACCTGTTTGCTTTCTAAAATCTTTTAAAGTATGTTTTACAACCTGCTTTTTTACTTTTACGGGTGTAAATAAAAGCTCTCTGTAAAGACCATGTCCTCTAACATCCTTCAAAATCCTATCATGAATTGCGTTAAAATTTAAGTTAAATTTTTCATCATCTGGTAAAATTGGTTTATCATCTTGCGTTTCAATAAGAATAGGAGACATTGTTTTGTATATTACTACTTGTTCGTTAATTTCCTTTTCTTTTAACATAAAAACCCTATTAGTTTTCAAAGTTAACTCGTCATTAAACTGAAAGTCCCTCAACCTTAATAAGCCATTGTATAGATGCATTAAAAACACAGGGTCTAAGGAACTCACATACATAGACAATTTTTCGCTTTTGTCAAAATTGAAAACGATATCCTCAACTTCAAGATCGTCATCTATTTTAAACTTTTCCTTCTTCACAACAAATTCTCCAGGAAGCGAAACACTAAATGCAAAAGGCTTTGCAACCTTTAAATGCTCACTCTTATCGGGATATAGGGAAGCAGCGTATTCTGAATCAGACTCTTTAAGAGCAGTTATTATCAAATCCATAAACCTTTGCCTGTAAAGAATCGGCAATTTCCCCACAGAAACTCCAAATAAAATCTCTATTCGCATTTCAAAGTTCCTCCTTTAACTTTATTATAGTATTTTGCTATTTTTCCTCCCATACATCCCAC
>JAEMPV010000025.1 GCA_022759145.1 Caldisericum sp. | reverse complement strand
AGTCTGTTGATTTCATTATTGCAATTGGTGGTGGAAGTGTAATTGATGCTGCAAAGATAATTAAGGTTGTTGCGAAAACGAATGTCCCGTGCTGGAGTTATTTTGAAAGGCCAGCAAAAGAGGCTATCCCAACAAATACACTGCCCCTGCTTGCTGTTGTTACATTTGCAGCAACTGGATCTGAACTCGATAATGCGGCAGTTATTACAAACAGCACAACCAGAGATAAAAGAGGAATTTTTAATAACGAGTTATTCCCTGCGATATCGATAATAGATCCACTTCTTACCCTATCAGTTCCTAAAAAACCTACAATCGATGGTGTAGTAGATATGTTCACTCATATATTTGAAAGTTATCTTTCATCAAACGCCTATGCCCCCGTATCAGATAGAATTTCTGAAGGGCTTCTAAAGGAATGCATGAAACAGGGAGAAATAGTTTTTAACGATTTGCAGAATATAGATGCAAGAGAATCTCTGTCCTGGATTGCAGCACTTGCCCTTTCCGGGATACCAAATGCAGGAAGGCGAGGGCCGCATCCAATGCACAGATTAGAGCATCCAATTTCGGGAATATATGGTATAGCGCACGGAAGGGGACTTTCAGCAATTATGCCTGCTTATTTAATATACACATTTGACATCCATAAAGATAGGCTTGCAACTTTTGGCGAAACGGTTTTTGGGGTAGCAAACCCACGCGAAACGATACTTAAAATTGTCGAGTGGCTTAAAAAAGTTGAGGCTCTGAATGGATTAAAAGACCTTGGCGTGAAAAGAGATTCCATCGAACTATTTACAGAATCTGCTTTAAGAGATGACGGAAACAAAGATTTCATAAGGGCAAAAAGACCTCTTTATAGAGATGAAATCTTAAAGATTTACGAACTTGCCTACGACTACTCAGACATTGAGAAAAAAATTATGGAACTTTTTTAGTATTTAAAGTATCTAATTAAAGGAAGGAGGAAAGAATATGAAAAAAAGTATTTTAATTTTGTTTTTTGTTTTAATACTTCTTATTTCTGGATGTAGCGTTTTTAAAGAGAAGGAAGTATCGATTAAAGCTGTAAGTGTAAATACAGATGGCACAATTCATATTGAGGGAAGAGGACGTGCTTTTGAAAGCATTATAGGATTAAAAGTTACTGACGAAAATGGTTTCGTTTTATTTGAAGGTTCAACCGTTACCGATGCGGTAGATTCGGGTAAATTTGGAAATTTCAAAGAAGATTTAAAATTAAACGCATTTCCTCAAACTGATAAGATAAGAGTTGTAGCAAATGTTAAATCACCTAAGGATGGTTCAATAACAAGTTCGGATGAGAAACTAATAACTTACGGCATGCCATATAAAACCGTTTATGTGTTTTATGGAAATACAAAACTAAATCCAGAGATGCTCGACTGCACAAAAGTCTTTCCCGTTGAAAGACGCATCGCTTCAAGTTCTAAAAACCCTCCGATGGATACGATGAATGTGTTTCTACTTGGTCCAACCAAGCAAGAAGAGAGCGATGGATACATAATGTCGACACCCAAAAACCTAACGATAAACAAGATTGAGCAAATAGCATCTAATAAAGTCCAAATTGATTTCGGGAAAGAACTTCTTGATGCAGGTGGTGGCTCATGTAAGGTTAGCGCAATTAGAGCAGAAATAACACAAACTTTGAAACAATTTTACCCAGGATACGAAATTATCATTTCGGCAAACGGAAATACGGAAGAGGTGCTCCAGCCTTAATTATCCGATTTTATAAACTATTTTAGGATTGAGTTCCTCTACTATCTCTACACCTTCAAAGCCTATTTCCTTGAGGGCTCTTACAATTTGCTCAGAAATTTTATCAACAATTATCCAGGATAAAGCTCTGCAAAAATTGCATGTTGAAGTGGAGGCTTCAAAAGAAACAAAAACTTTTATATGTTTATCATTAATTGTAAAACCATAAACAAGGTTTTCTGACAGTATATCCATGTTTGTTTCAGGGTCTTTAACTTTTTTAAGAGCCTCCATTACTTTTTTCTCTAAATCGTTCATATAAGCCCAACTCCTTCAAGAATTTTCTTGAACTCTTCTTCGTTAAAAGGATCCTCTTGAAGAGGTCTTCTAACATACCTATTGATATGAATACCCATAAATCCAAGCGCTAACTTAATTGCATAACCAAAAGAGGTAGTAAGATTGTAAATATATGTAAGTTTTGTTATTGATCTATGTAGTTCAAGTAGCTCATTTAGATTACCATTTTCAAAAGCGACTTTTGCCCGATTAAATATGTCGAGTGCTATATTTGCAAGAGCCATTACTCCACCATCTCCACCTGTTAATAACAAAGGCACATAGAGTTGCTCTGTCCCGGTGAAAATTTCAAAATCGCTTCTTTCACTTTTAACTTCATTAACGAGCCTCACAAGATAACCCATATTATCGTAGGTAACCTTTATTCCTTTTATAAGTGGATGTTTTGAAAGTTCCCTAATAAGTTCTATAGAGAGAGAATAACCAGTCAACGCCGGAATATTGTAAATATAAGTGGGAAGCCCTGAAGTCTCCGCTATACGAATAAAATAATCATATAACCCTTTTTGCGAAGGGACAAGAAAGAACGGTGGCGGTGAAACAATTGCATAGAAATTACTTAAATTTGCAAACTTACAGAGTTCTATCGTTTCATTAAATACAGTGGAATTGACATTGACATATACCGGAGTTGTTCCAGAATTTTCTTTTACAAATGTGGCAATCTCTTTTTTCTCTTCAAGAGTAAGATTCGTAAATTCACCTGTTGTTGCATTTGCAAACAAACCATCTGGATTTTTCCTTAGAAGAAACTTTAAAAACTCTCCGTATCCTTCGTAATCAATCGAACCATCACTTCTAAACGGAGTAATTAATGCAACTATATTTTTAATCATCTTCAATAACACCTCCAATACATTTTACAAGATTTTCGAAGATTTTTAGCAAAATTTACTTGAGTTTGTTGTAAAATATGGTATGAAATGCGAAACAGAATGCCTTGTATGCATCTATAATCAGATGCTAAGAATTGCAAGAGTTGCAACCAAAGATAATGAAAAAATAGAAATAATTCTAAAGGAAAGCGCAAAACACTTGAGCCTTGCAAATCTTAATCTTACTCCACCAGAATTAGCCGATAGTCCCTATAAACTCGTCTATAAAATAACTGGAAATAATGATCCATACAAAGAAATTAAAGAGGCTCATATTAAAACAGCTCTTAATCTTTATCCAATGCTAAAAGAGATGGTAAAGAAGAGTAGCGATAAACTTCTCGAGAGTGTAAAAATTTCGATAATGGGAAATGCAATTGACCTCGGAAGTACATTTGACAGCATTGAAATAGACCTCAATGAGTTCTTGAAGAGTAATTTCAATCTGAACGACTTTGAAGATTTGAAAAATGCAGTTAAAAACTCAAGAAATATTCTTCTTATAGGGGACAACGCAGGGGAAACTGTTTTCGATAGAGTCCTTATTGAAACTCTCGCCGAACTTGGAAGGAATGTAAAATATGCAGTTAAAAGTAAACCAATCATCAACGATGCAACAAAAGAGGATGCACTAAAATCGGGTATTACAAATGTTATTGAAACAGGATCAAGTATGGCTGGGACAATACTATACACTGTAAATGAAGATTTCTTAAAAGAGTTAGAAAATTCAGATTTAATAATAGCAAAAGGACAAGCAAATTATGAAACTCTATCAGAAGAAAGCCTCCCGATATTTTTTCTCCTGAAAATAAAATGTGCTCCTATCGCAAGGTCAATCGGACATTCAATCGGCACAAATATCGTTCTAAAATCAAAGAAATTTAAATTAAAATCTTGACTTCAAAAACTTTTTTCATATAATTACCTCTAAGAAATAAGAAAAGAAGAAACTAAACAAAGGAGGCGAAAGGATGAAAAAAGTATTGGTACTATTTATTACCACACTGATGGTAGTAAGCCTGTTTGCAGGTTGTAAGCAAGCAGCACAACCTGTCACACTTGTCTTTGCAAAAGGTGGTGACGCTGTAGAACTTGACCCAGCAGATGTTACTGATGGTGAATCCGTAACAGTTATGAACAACATTTTTGAAGGACTTGTGCGTTACAAACCAGGCACAACAGAAGTTGAACCCTGGCTTGCAACAAAGTGGGATGTTTCACCCGATGGGCTTGTATGGACTTTCTATCTCAGGCAAGGTGTAAAATTCCACGATGGAACACCGTTCAACGCTGATGCTGTAGTTTTCTCATTTGAAAGACAGAGAGATCCAAATCATCCGTTCCACAAGTATGGCAAGTGGGAGTACTGGCAGTGGTGCTTTAGCGAAATCAAGAAGACTGAGAAAGTCGATGATTACACTGTAAAAATTACTCTTAATCACCCATTTGCACCATTCTTGAGCACAATGGCGATGTTTACAGCATACATCGTGAGTCCTACAAATTGCGAGAAATGGGGAGACCAATGGTTTGCACATCCAGTAGGAACTGGTCCTTTCAAATTTGTCGAATGGGTTAAAGGAGATCACATTACCCTTGAAAAGAATCCTGATTACTGGGGAGAAAAGGCAAAAATTGACCAGTTAATCTTCAAAGTTATCCCTGATGCATCACAAAGGCTTCTTTCTCTTCAAAAAGGTGAAGTCCAGGGTATGGAATTCCCCAACCCAGACGACTTAGCAAAAATCGAGCAAGATGCAAATCTTCAAATTCTTAGCGAACCAGGCCTTAATGTAGGTTATCTTGCGATGAACATGGGAACGGATACTCCAGGTTTCGAAAAACCTTTTGGTGATGTGAGAGTAAGACAGGCAATCAACTATGCCATTAACAAAAAAGCAATTGTTGACCAACTTTACAAAGGAACAGCAGTTGTTGCAAAGAATCCAATTCCTCCAACACTTTGGGGATATAATGATGCAATTCAGGACTATGAATACAATCCTGAAAAGGCAAAAGAGCTTCTTAAAGAAGCAGGATATCCTAACGGATTTAAGACTAAACTTTGGGCAATGCCAGTTTCACGACCTTATATGTTTGACCCACAGAAGATTGCAACTGCAATACAAGCAGATTTGAAGGCAGTAGGAATTGACGCAGAGATTGTAACCTATGATTGGGGAACATATTTACAGAAAACAGAAAACGGGGAACATCCAATGGCACTTTTAGGTTGGACTGCAGATTATGCAGATCCAGACGACTTCCTATATGTTCTGCTTGACTCAGACTCTGCAACCGTTGGAACCGCTGGAAACATTGCATTCTATAGAAACCCAGAGGTTCACAATCTAAACATCCAGGCTCAAAGAGAAACAGACCAGGCAAAGAGAGCAGAACTCTACAAGAAAGTTCAGGAAATTGTCCATAACGATGCACCATGGGTTCCTCTTGCGCATGCAAAACAGATTCTTGTATTCAACAAGAGTGTTAAAGGATTTGTGTTGTATCCAACAGGAGATTACCACTTCGAAACAGTTACTATAACTAAATAGTTTAAAGGGGGGCTTAGAGCCCCCTTCCTTTTAAAAAAGAAAGGGTGTAGAAAAGTGAGAAACTACATAATTAAAAGACTTCTTAATATTTTAATTATGCTTTTTGCGGTCTCTATTATTATATTTTTGCTTGTTCGCTTTATCCCTGGAGATCCTGCAAGGACAATGGCAGGAGAGCACGCCTCAAAAGAGATACTTGAAGAAATGCGAAAAAAGTGGGGGCTGGATAAACCCGTTTGGGAGCAATATATTATCTGGCTTAAGTACGCTATTAGAGGAGACTTTGGAAGGTCAATAATGACGCATGAGAATGTTCTTACTGAAATCATGCAGAGATTCCCGAATACACTTGAACTTTCCATTTTTGCGATGCTGTTTGCAAGTTCATTTGGAATTTTAGCAGGTGTCATTTCAGCAATTAAAAGATACACAGTTTTTGACTATACGGTTATGTTTATCGCATTATTTGGAGTTTCTATGCCTATATTCTGGCTTGCAATAATGCTCGTGTTGCTTTTCAGTATAAAACTAAATTTGCTTCCTACAGGTGGACGCCTCTCAGTCTTTTACTCCATTAAGCCAATTACACATTTATATCTTATTGATAGCTTAATTACATTGAACTTTGGTGCTTTTTTTGATGCTTTAAAGCATCTTATTTTGCCATCAATTGCGCTTGGTACAATTCCAATGGCATTCATTGCAAGGATAACGCGATCTAGTATGCTAAATGTAATAAGCCAGGATTACATAAGGACGGCGAGGGCAAAAGGACTTCCAGAAAAAACTGTAATTGTTAAGCATGCCTTGAGAAACGCACTCATTCCAATTTTAACATCCGCTGGAACGGAATTTGCAATGCTAATGGGTGGGGCAGTACTCACAGAGACTATATTTTACTGGCCAGGATTAGGCACTTATATAGTTCAGGCAGTAAACGCAAGAGATTATCCTGCAATTCAAGGTGCTGTAATTTTCGTTGCTTTTGTTGTTGCGATTGTTAATCTCATAGTAGATGTCCTTTACGCATATATAGACCCGAGAATTCATTATTAAAAGGTGAAAACATGGAAGAAGAAATTCAATTACATGAAACATTCTTAAGTGAAAGTTTGAAAAGTTTAAAGAAAAATAAGTCTGCAATATTTGGATTAGTGATTGTACTCATCCTAATTATAACCGCAGTACTTGCACCTATTATTTCGCCTCATAACCCAATAGAACAAGACCTATACAATAATCTTAAACCAGGATTCTGGGCGGGAAATACAAAAAATATTTTAGGTACAGACGAATTTGGAAGAGATATACTAAGCAGAATTATTTATGGCGCAAGAGTATCTCTTTCAGTTGGTGTTATTGCAGTTATAATTGGGGTTTTGCTTGGAGGACTTGCAGGACTATTCTCAGGCTTCTATGGCGGCTGGATTGATAATCTTATAATGAGAACTACAGACATAATGTTTGCGTTGCCTTCTATACTCCTTGCTATTGTTATTGTATCTGTGTTAGGCAGGGGGTTATCTAAAGCAATGATTGCAATAGGTATTACATATGCTCCTCAAATTGCAAGGGTTGTAAGGTCTGAAACGATTGTCGTAAAGGGAAGTGAATACATTGAAGCAGCAAAAGCAATTGGCTCTCCAAGATTGAGAACCCTAAGAGTCCATGTACTACCTAATGTATTATCAGTTATTATTGTCTATACAACATTAAGTATTGGTAGCGCAATACTTGACGCTGCAGCGCTAGGCTTTCTTGGATTAGGAGCACAACCTCCTACGCCTGAGTGGGGTGCTATGCTTGCGAACTCCAACCACTACATAACAGGCGGTTATTGGTGGCTTGCAACTTTCCCGGGTATTGCTATTTTAATATCTGTCCTTGGGTTTAATCTTCTTGGTGATGGTTTAAGAGATGCAATAGATCCACGCCTCCGAAAGAAACTTTGAAATTTTAGATTAATCTTATAAAATTAATAGTAAAATAATATTTGGAGGCAAAAGTGAAAAAAATTGGCATGCTGCTTTTAGTATTACTTTTACTTTCAGGTCTTGCAACATGGTTCATTCTTCTAAATATTAACTACTTTACTTCTATAAATCTTTTTGGATATGTTATACAAAATGTTTCTTCTGGCGCTCTTGTGCTTGTATCCTTCATTTCTGGAGGTATCCTCATCTGGCTTATTTCGTTTATTGCATACAATATCGAAATTAAGCAACTTAAGGAAACCTTTCAAAAGGAAAAAAGAGAAACAGAAATTTCCTTAGCACAAAAAGAAGAAAACAAAGATGGAAATTAAACAGAATACTTTAAGGTTCCTAATAAGGGGCGCACTTATAGGTGCATTATATTTTGCATTAACATTTATTTTAAAGCCCTTATCGTTTGGTCCAATCCAAATAAGAATTTCCGAAGCGCTGACCGTTTTGCCATACAGTTTTCCTGAAGCAATATTTGGCGTAACTATCGGATGTTTTCTTGCAAACTTAACATCTCCCTTTGGACCAATAGATTGGGTTTTCGGAACCTTCTTAACACTTATTTCGGCAGTGCTTACATATTGGATTGGCAAGAAAAAACTCAAGAAATATCTTGCACCTCTTCCTCCGATAATATTTAATGCATTTGGTGTAAGTTTTTATGTTGTTGCACTCTCAACTCTTAATACGAGCCTCGGACTCGTTGAAGCATTTAAATATTCAATAACAAACTTTGCATGGAAACCTTACCTTTTTGGAGTAATTACAATCGGTTTAGGTGAGACAATTTCCACATATATATTGGGGCTTCCTCTTTTATACGCCCTTGAAAGGAGATTATCAAAATGAGATTCAAAATTTCTCTTGCACAAATAAATCCATTCCTTGGAGATCTCGAAAAAAACCTTGTAAAGCATCTTGAGTTTACAGAAAAGGCAATCGTAGAAGGGTCAAAAGTTGTCGTTTTCCCTGAGTTAAGCCTTACAGGATATACACTGAGAGACCTAACACATGAAGTTGCTCTTGAGGCAGATTCAGATTTCTTTAAGCCACTCAAAGAGATAAGCAAAAATATCGATATAGTTCTTGGATTTGTAGAAAAAGGAGAGGATAAGATTACATACAACTCTTCGATGTATCTATCAAAAGGTGAAATTAAGTTAGTTTACAGAAAGATGTATCCACCAACTCATGGAATGTTTGAAGAACTTCGTTTCTTTGGAAGAGGCAATTCGTATAAGTCTCTTGCGACTGATTACGGCAAAGTTTCTGTTATAATCTGTAGAGACTTTTTCCACCCGACACTCTTAAGTCTTGCATACCTTGACAATGTTGATTTTGTGTTCGCAATAAGCAACATGCCTTTGAGAGGGCTCAAAGGAGAAAAGCCACAGATACAGGAGACTGTCGAAACTGCATCTTCCACTTATACGAACTTCTTTGGATTCTTTGTCGTGTATGTTAATAGAGTAGGCTTTGACGATGGATTAGGTTTTTATGGGGGAAGTTTTATCCAATCACCCATAGGAAAGAAAATAGTCTCTGCAGAACTTTTTGAGGAGACTATTGTAACAGGAACAGTTGACACGGATGACATTTACAAGAAAAGAATATCTTTTCCTCTTATAAAAGAGGAGGACAGGTTGTTATTTGTCAAAAATGTAAACAGAGTTGTTGGAGGTTTAGATGATTGACTTAACCTTGAATTACGCACTTGTTAAGAAGTTCATAGTAAAATTCATCGAAGAAGAAGTTAAAAGTAACAAATTTGATCATGCACTATTAGGTATTTCTGGTGGTATTGACTCTGCGCTTGTAGCTTCTCTTGCTGTTGATGCTTTGGGAAAGGAAAATGTTTTTGGAATACTTCTTCCATATAAGTTAAGTTCAAAGGAATCCATTGAAGACGGACTCAAGGTTGTAGAAAACCTTGGAATTAAATATGAAATAATTGATATAACTGAAATTGCAGAGCCATATCTTACAAAAGAAAAAATCGGAGACAAGTTTAGAATAGGAAATTTTCTTGCTCGTATAAGAATGAGTATTATCTTTGACAAAGCAAGAGAATTTGATGCTATCGTTCTCGGAACAAGCAATAAAAGTGAAATTATGCTTGGCTACACAACCTGGTACGGTGATATGGCAGCAGGGATTTACCCAATAGGAGATTTATACAAAACTCAGGTTTTTGGATTATCAAAGCATGTTGGAGTTCCGGAATCAATCATAGCCAAAAAACCATCAGCAGATTTATGGCCTGGGCAAACAGACGAGGGCGAAATAGGAACACCTTACTCTGAAATCGACCAGATTCTTTATCTTTATCTTGAAGAAAGAAAGACAAAAGAAGAAATCGTTGAGTTAGGTTTTAAAAAGGAAGATGTCGAAAATGTCCTAAAAAGAATGTTTGCAACACAATTTAAAAGGACTTTTCCTCCTGTTTGTAAAATTTCTCAAAGAACATTTGGACACGATTTTCTTTACCCTCACGATATATTCAAATAGAAAAGCCGCAGGCAAATCCTGCGGCTTTTGCTAAAAACTAATAACTTACTAATTAGATTAACTTGGACAATTCTTCGATACCCTTCTTGATTGTAAGCATTACCATTCCAAGTTTTGCTTCTTTGT